>LBIU01000270.1 GCA_000987445.1 Candidatus Accumulibacter adiacens
TGAGCCAGTTCCGCACTCCGTGCCCTGCGGCGTGGCCGCTGGCGAGGCAGGCGGTGAGCAGGTAGCCGCCGGTGGGCGCTTCCCAGTCGAGCATTTCCCCGGCGCAGAAAACGCCGGGAAACGCCTTGAGCATCAGTTGTTCGTCGAGGGCCGTAAAGCAGACGCCGCCGGCGCTGCTGATCGCTTCGTCGAGCGGGCGCGTGGCGAGCAGGCGAAGCGGCAGGGCCTTGATCGCGGCCGCGAGGCGCATCGGATCGGTCAATGCGTCGGCGGCCAGGCATTCGCGCAGCAGCGCGACTTTGGCGCCCTTGAGGCGCAGGCGGCTCTGCAGATGGCTGGCCAGGGAGCGCGCGCCGCGTGCTCGCGCCACCTCGGCAAATACGCGTGCCGGGTCGTGCTCGGGTAGCAGATCGAGGTGCAGGGTCGCACTTCCCTTCGCCTCAATGGTGTCGCGCAGGGCGGCCGACAGGGCGTAGATCAGGCCACCTTCGACGCCGTTTGCCGTGAGCATGAACTCGCCACGTCGGCGATGGAGGATACCAGCGGCGTCGACCAGGGATGCGCTGACGGCCTTGACCGGCTGCCCGGCAAAGCGCTGGCGAAGGTGTTCGCTCCAGGCGGTGTCGAAGCCGCAGTTCGCCGGCCGCAGCGCTGCCACCTCGATGCCTGCTGCTTCGAGGTGGGCGACCCACCTGCCGTCCGAACCGAGCCTGGCCCAGCTGCCGCCACCGAGGGCCAGGACCAGCGCCTGAACTTGCTGCGCTTGTTCGCCCTGCGGGGTGGCGAAAGAAAGCGCGATGTGGCCATCGTCGGCCGGTTTCCAGCCACACCAGCGATGGCGCATGTGGAAATGTACGCCCGTGGCGCGTAGTCGCCGCAGCCAGGCGCGCAGCAGCGGTGCGGCCTTCATCTCGGTCGGGAAGACGCGGCCCGAGCTGCCGATGAAAGTCGCCACGCCGAGGCCGTGTACCCATGCGCGCAGGGCCGCCGGACCAAAGGCGTCGAGCAGGGGCGAAATCTCCCGTTGCCGCGCCCCGTAACGGCGGCGGAAGTCTTCGGCCGGCTCGGCATGGGTGATGTTCAGACCACCTCTGCCGGCCATCAGCAGCTTGCGGCCGACGGAGGGCATGGCGTCGTAGACCTCGACGCGAACGCCATCGCTGGCCAGCACCTCCGCGGCCATCAAGCCGGCCGGGCCGGCACCGATGATGGCCACGACGGGCTGCGTCGATGCGTCGAAAGCCGGCTTCAACTTCAGGCCCTTGCCAGGCGCGCGGCCTGCGTCTGGCGATCACACAAGCTGCCCAGCCCGAGGATCGGTAGCGCCGCTTGCAGGCGTTCCGGGTGGGCGGTGGCGAACAGCGTCAGGTGCCCGCTGCCGTTTGCGCTGCTTCCGGCGAGGCGCACGCACTGCCGGGCGACGGCCTCGGCGACGTCCACCAGCGTCGCCCGGCTGGCGACCAGAGGTTCGAGAAGCGGACGCAGGAAGGCATAGTGCGTACAGCCAAGAACGATCTGGTCGGCGCCGGCCGCGAGCAGCGGCGCCAGATGCTGGCGTGCTTCGCTGGCGAAATCGGGGTCGTCGAGGTGCAGGGTTTCGACGCGAGTTGCCCAGCCATCACAGGCGACGACGTCCACCTGCACGCCGCCCGCATGCCGCCGGATCAGATCGGCCAGGCGCAGGCTGCGCGACGTCGATCGCGTGGCCAGAACCGCGATGCGGCCGCTGCGCGACGCCGCCGCCGCGGGTTTGACGCCGGGCTCGACGCCGACCACCGGCAGTCCGGGAAGCAACTCGCGAAAGGCGGCCACGGCGGCTGCCGTGGCGGTGTTGCAGGCGACGACGACAAGCCTGCAGCCTTGCGCGACGAGGTGCTTGCCAATGACCAAGACCCGTTCGCGGATGAAGGCGTCGCTCTTGTCACCGTAGGGCAGGTGCGCGGTGTCGGCGAAGTACAGCAGATCGGCTTGTGGCAGCGCTCGGGCGACGGCGGCGAGCACCGACAGGCCGCCGAGACCGCTATCGAAAATACCGATCATGCGTTGCTCGCGATCGTCAGCCGCTGCGGCATGCTGCCGTGACCTTCGCTGGTCATTCTCTTTCCCCAGAAAAGCGCAAGCCGGCGTTCGGCCGGCTTGCAGCGGAGTCAAACAGGGGAGCGCTCAGGCGGCGGTGACCGGGATCTTGCCGATCCTGCCCTGCCATTCCCGTGGTCCCGTATTGTGCACCGAGGTGCCATTCGAATCGACCGCCACGGTGACCGGCATGTCCTTGACTTCGAACTCGTAAATGGCCTCCATGCCAAGATCGGCAAAGCCGGCCACCCGGGCCGTCTTGATTCCCTTGGCCACCAGGTAGGCGGCGCCGCCAACGGCCATCAGATACGCCGACCGGTGCTTGCGGATCGCCTCGATCGCCGCCGGGCCGCGCTCGGCCTTGCCGACCATCGAGATCAGACCGGTTTCGGCGAGCATCATTTCGGTGAACTTGTCCATTCGCGTGGCGGTCGTCGGACCCGCCGGGCCGACCACTTCGTCGCCGACGGGGTCGACCGGGCCAACGTAGTAGATGACCCGGTTGGTGAAGTCGACCGGCAGTGGTTCGCCTTTGGCGAGCATGTCCTGGATGCGCTTGTGTGCGGCGTCGCGACCGGTCAGCATCTTGCCGTTGAGCAACAGCGTCTGGCCCGGCTTCCAGGCCGCGACTTCGGCTGGCGTCAGGGTGTCGAGGTTGACCCTGGTCGAGGTTTCGGTGTTTGGCGCCCAGTTGACCTTCGGCCACTGGTCCAGGTCCGGTGGGGTCAGCGTTGCCGGTCCGGAGCCGTCGAGATGGAAGTGCGCGTGCCGGGTCGCCGCACAGTTGGGAATCATCGCTACCGGCAGGCTGGCGGCGTGCGTCGGGTAATCGAGGATCTTGACGTCGAGGACGGTGGTCAGGCCGCCGAGGCCTTGCGCGCCGATTCCCAGGGCATTGACCTTTTCGTACAGTTCGAGACGCAGTTCCTCGACGCGGTTGCTGGCGCCGCGGGCGATCAGCTCATGGATGTCGACCGGCGCCATCAAGGATTCCTTGGCCAGGAGCATCGCTTTCTCGGGCGTGCCGCCGATGCCGATACCGAGGATGCCGGGCGGACACCAGCCGGCGCCCATCGTCGGCACGGTCTTCAGGACCCAATCGACGATCGAGTCGGAAGGATTGAGCGCATAGAACTTGGACTTGTTCTCGGAACCGCCGCCCTTGGCCGCGCAGATCACCTCCAGGTGGTCGCCGGGAACGATTTCGTAATGCACGACAGCCGGCGTGTTGTCGCGCGAGTTCTTGCGCGCACCTGCCGGATCGAGCAGCACCGAGGCACGCAAGGTGTTGTCGGGATTGTTGTAGGCCCGGCGAACCCCCTCATTGCACATCTCCTGGACCGACAGCTTGGCGTCCCATTTCAGATCCATGCCGACCTTGAGGAAGATCACCGCGATCCCGGTATCCTGGCAGATCGGCCGATGCCCTTCGGCGCACATCCGGCTGTTGGTCAGGATCTGGGCGATGGCATCCTTGGCGGCCGGGCTCTGCTCGCGCTCGTAAGCGGCACCGAGGGCCTTGATGTAGTCCAGCGGGTGATAGTAGCTGATGTACTGGAATGCGTCGGCGACGCTCTGGATGAAGTCTTCCTGCTTGATGAGTGTCATTTCAGGCTCTCTCTGGTGAGTGGCGGGACCGATTACCCTACCCGCCGCGGGTGTTGGTCAGTGCCGGGCAGCGCGCTGCGCTTTGCTCAACGCCAGCGTCTGGCTCATGATGCGATCGACCCAGACCATGGCCAGGGCGGATCCGAGGAAAACGACGTGGATCACGACCTGCCACTTGATCGTGTGTTCGCTCATGTTTTCCGCGTTGATGAAGGTCTTCAACAGATGGATCGAGGAAATGCCGATGATCGCCGTCGATAGCTTGATCTTGAGCACCCCGGCATTGACATGTGAAAGCCATTCCGGCTGGTCGGGGTGTTCGTCGAGATGCAGCCGGGAGACGAAGGTTTCGTAGCCCCCGATGATCACCATGATCAGCAGGTTGGCGATCATCACCACGTCGATCAGGCCGAGAACGATGAGCATCACTTCGGTTTCGTTGATTTGCTTGCCGCTGAAAAAGAGGTTGCCGATGAGATGCGACAATTCGACCATGAACAGGTAGACATAGACCCCCTGAGCAACGATCAGGCCAAGATAAAGCGGTGCCTGTAGCCAGCGGCTCCAGAAGATGAACATCTCGAGCTTGTCTACCGTGGGTTTCAGAGAGGGCATTTCGTCACAGCGTGGGAAGTTTGGGAGGCCTGATTTTAGCACCAAAGAAACGCTGCTTTCCGGGCCGCGGCGGGGCTGTGGCGTAAGTGGTGTGTAAGAATGGCGGCGTTTAATCTGGGGCAGTTGGCCTGCCAGCAGGTGCTGCTGCCGGGGGAGTCTCGGCCTTTCGCGATGCGCTGGGGGCCCCCTCCGGTTCTCACCAGGGTCTGTTTGCCCCGCGCTGCATCGACTTCTTAGAACCACTACCAATAACTGCACAGGAGATGGCACATGTCACAGAGCGAAGCCGTTACGTTTATTGATCCCTCCGCCGACTTTGTAAAGCAGGCGACGATTTCTGGCATGGATGCTTACAAGGCCCTCTGCGCCGAGGCGGAGAACGATTACACCGGTTTCTGGGCACGTCTCGCCCGCGAACACGTCGCCTGGAAGCAGCCGTTCACGCAGGTCCTTGACGAGTCCAATGCGCCCTTCTTCAAGTGGTTTGCCGATGGCACGCTGAATGCTTCCTATAACTGCCTGGACCGCAACGTTGAGGCCGGCCTTGGCGACAAGGTGGCGATCCTCTTCGAAGCCGACGACGGCGAAGTCAAGCGCATCACCTACAAGCAGTTGCTGGCGCAGGTCAGCCAGTTCGCCAACGGCCTGCGTGCGCGCGGCATCAAGAAAGGCGACCGCGTCGTCATCTACATGTCGATGGGCATCGAAGGTATCGTCGCCATGCAGGCCTGCGCCCGCATCGGCGCCATCCACTCGGTGGTCTTCGGCGGCTTCTCTTCGCAGTCGGTACGTGACCGCATCAACGACGCTGGCGCGGTGGCGGTGATTACCGCCGACGAGCAGTGCCGTGGCGGCAAGAAGATCCCGCTCAAGCCGGCCGTCGACGAGGGAATCGCGCTTGGCGGCTGCGAGTCGATCAAGAACGTCATCGTCTTCCAGCGCACCGGCGGCCCCTGCAACATGGTCGCTGGCCGTGACGTCTGGTGGCATGATGTCATCGCTGGTCAGTCCGATGTCTGCGAACCGGAATGGGTCGACGCCGAGCACCCGCTGTTCCTGCTGTACACCTCGGGGTCGACCGGCAAGCCGAAGGGTGTTCAGCACTCGACCGGCGGCTACCTGTTGCATGCCATCGTGACCATGAAGTGGACCTTCGATATCAAGCCCGACGACCTCTTCTGGTGCACCGCCGACATCGGCTGGGTGACCGGCCACACCTATATCACCTACGGACCGCTGGCCTGCGGTGCCACCGAAGTGGTCTTCGAAGGGATCCCGACCTATCCGGACGCCGGCCGTTTCTGGAAAATGATCCAGGAACACAAGGTCAATGTCTTCTATACCGCGCCGACGGCGATCCGTTCGCTGGTCAAGGCCGCCGACGTCAATCCGGCAGTCGCTCCGACGCAGTACGACCTGTCCTCGCTGCGCCTCCTGGGTACGGTCGGCGAACCAATCGATCCAGCGGCCTGGCAGTGGTACTACGATGCCGTTGGCGGTGGTCGCTGCCCGATCGTCGATACCTTCTGGCAGACCGAAACCGGTGGTCACATGATCACTCCCTTGCCGGGCGTGACGCCGATGGTGCCCGGTTCATGTACCTTGCCCTTCCCGGGAATCATGGCGGCGGTTGTCGATGAAACAGGGACCGAACTGGACTGGGGCAAGGGTGGCCTGCTGGTCGTCAAGCGCCCCTGGCCGGCGATGATCCGCAACATCTGGGGCGACCCGGAGCGCTTCAAAAAGTCATACTACCCGGACGATTTCAACGGCAAGCTGTATCTCGCCGGTGACGGTTCGATCCGCGACATCAATACTGGCTACTTCACGATCACCGGTCGTATCGACGACGTGCTGAACGTTTCCGGCCACCGCATGGGGACCATGGAAATCGAGTCGGCGCTGGTGTCACACCCGATGGTCGCCGAAGCGGCCGTCGTTGGCCGCCCGGATGATCTGACCGGCGAAGCGATCTGTGCCTTCGTGGTCCTGAAGGGCGCGCGACCAAGCGGCGAAGCAGCCAAGAAGATGATCAAGGAGTTGCAGGATCACGTCGGTCGCGAGATCGGGCCGATCGCCAAACCCAAGGATCTGCGCTTCGGCGAGAACCTGCCCAAGACCCGTTCCGGCAAGATCATGCGCCGTCTGCTGCGCTCGCTGGCCAAGGGGGAGACCGTCGCACAGGACACTTCGACGCTCGAGAACCCGGCAATTCTCGACCAGTTGAGGGGCTGAACCAAGCGACCGCATGCGCCCGTGTGCCGCGGCGCCGTCGAGTCCTGTGGTCGGCTCGACGGCGCCGTGAGCAGCCGTTGTTTTCCGGGCCGGCACGGCGTGCCGGCCTGTTCATTGTATCGAGCGAGGAACCCGGATGAGCAACGAGGCGACGGACCTGCTGGTCTCCGCGTGCATCCAGTCACTGCAGGCCTACCCGCCTTTTGATCGGATGGAAGCCGAGTCCCTGCGTTTTCTCGCGCAGCGGGTCAAACTCGCCCACTATCCGTCCGGTGCGCGGATTCTGGCCAGCGAGAGCGGCGTGGCACGGACGCTGTACATCCTGCAGCGGGGCCGGGTGGATGTCGTGCGCAGTGGTGGGGACCGCAAGCGGGAGTCCTCGTCGGTCACCCTGGGGCCCGGGCAGAGTTTCTCGATTGGCGCCATGATGGCGCAGAGGGAATCAGTGGGCGCCTACGTGGCCCGCGATGATGTCTTCTGCTATGAATTGGCGGCCGAAGACTTCTTTGCCCTGACCCAGAAGAGCACCGTCTTCAATCTCTTCTGTACGCAGTATATCGCCGGCCTGCTCCGGCAATCGCAGCAGCAGCTGCAGCTGCAGCTTGCTCAGCGCGCCGCCGAACAGAAGACGATGAACTCGCCACTCTCGATGATCGTTACCCGTGAGCCGGTCGCCGTGACGGCCGAGACATCGGTGCGCCGGGTCGTCGAGCTGATGGCCAGCCAGCACCTCGGCTCGATGGTGGTGGTGGACGCCGAGCAACAGCCGGTCGGCATCTTTACCCTGTCGGACATCCTGAAGCGCATCGTTCTCCCCGGTTCGTCCCTCGAGCAGGCGATCGCCGAGGTCATGTCGCCGGCGCCGCAGACCTTGCCAGTGGCGGCAAATGCGCACGACGCGGCGCTGCTGATGGCCATGCACCGCGTCCGGCACGTACTGGCGGTGGACGAGGGCGGGCGTTTGCGTGGCGTGGTTTCGGAGCGTGACCTGTTCAAGTTGCAAGGTGCCGGCCTGCGCCAGATTCGGCACGCAATCGATGGCGCGACGTCCATCGCGGTGCTGCAGCACGCGCGCGAGGACGTTCGCCAGTTAGCGCTGACGATGCTGTCGGAAGGGGTTGGCGCGCAGGAGATTACGCAGTTCATCTCGACGCTCAACGACGCGGTGACGCGGCGGGTGATCGAACTCAATCTTGATCGCCATGATTTTTACGGCATCGACTGGGCATGGCTGGCCTTTGGTTCGGAGGGGCGCGACGAGCAGACCTTCACCACCGATCAGGACAACGGAATCGTCTTCATCTGCACCGACATCATGGACCGCGAGCAGACGCAGCTGCGCTTTCTCGACTTTGCCCGGGAGGTCAATGAGGATCTCGACAGCTGCGGTTTTCCCCTTTGCAAGGGCAACATCATGGCCAGTAACCCCGAACTGTGCCTGACGCTCGAGGAATGGGAGGAGAAGTTCGCGCAGTGGGTGCGCACGCCGGAACCGCTGGCCTTGTTGAACGCGACGATCTTCTTCGATTTCAGACCGCTGCACGGGCGCTTCAATCTGGCGCACCGGATGCGTTTGTCGCTCCTTCGCCAGACGCAGGGCAATCCGCTGTTCCTGCGCATGCTGGCCCAGAATGCGCTCGAGGTGGCGCCGCCGCTCGGCCGCATCCGCGACTTCGTGACCGACGACGACCCCGAGCACCCCGGGACCATTGACCTCAAGAAGTACGGGGTGCGTCTGTTTACCGACGCGGCACGCCTGTTCGCGCTGGCCAATCAGGTCGAGGCGACGAACACCGTCGCTCGTCTCAAGCGGGCGGGCAGCTTGATGAAGATTGCCGCCGAAGAAACGGCGGCGATCGTCGACGGTTTCAATTTCATTCAGATGCTACGCTTGCGGCACCAGCATTTCGAGCAGGAACACGGACGCAGTGGCGACAATCTTGTCCGGCCGGACGAGCTGAACGAGGTGGAAAGACATATCCTCAAGGAGTCTTTCCGGCAGGCGCGCAGGTTGCAGGTGCGCCTGAAGCTCGATTACCAAATCTGAACATGGTGTGGTTCTCGAAACTGTTCGCTGGCCAGCACGCGCAAGCACAGCGTTTGAGCAGCGGGCAGCTGCAGCGAATTTCGGCTTGGCGGAAGCTGCCGGCGCCTGACCTGAGCCGCTCGCACTATCGCAGTCGCTATGTGCTGATCGACATCGCCATTGCCGGCGAGGACTGGAAGAAGGGCCCCGTCGCTTCGATCGGCGCGCTGGCGCTGGCCGA
>LBIU01000026.1 GCA_000987445.1 Candidatus Accumulibacter adiacens
TACTGGTGAGGGTAGCTGCGGAAAACTGCGTTCGGCCGTCAGGCCCCGAGCAGACGGCGCGAAAGTAACGATTGCATGTCCCGCCGAGCATCGGCGATCACATGAATGAAGACCTTCTGACCCATGACGCGGTAGATCACTCGATAGGGCTTGAAGGCGGTCTGCCTATAATCCCGGATGCCGAGGGCAATCAGTTCCTTGGGGTAGGCACCACGCTCCGGGAAGGCAGTCAGGCTCTCTACAACCTCCAACAAACGATCAAGGACGTAATCGGAATTGGCTTTGCAGTCGAATTCAGCGATGTAGTCGTAAATCGATTCGAGATCCTGCTCGGCACCCTCGGTCAGCACTACCTCGTACTTGGGCCCAGCCATTACTTGGCTGCCGGTTTGGCCCGCAACCTTGCGACAACATCACCCACGGGCTTTACTTTCCCAGCTTCAATCTCCGCGTTGCCCAGGGCGAGAATTTTCAGCAGCGCCAAGGTTTCCTGAGTTTCTTCGTAGGAAGCGACATCCTGAATGACCGCCTTGGCTTCGCCATTCTGGGTGATGACGAGCGGCTCTCGCCCCTCCGTCAGCTGAGCCAGGACATCGGCGGCGTTTGCCTTGAGGTAACTGATGGGTTTGATTTGCGACGAGTAGCGCACGCCCTGCCTCCCCGATAGGATAGAGACTTAATATAGTCCTTATTCAGTCTTGCTACAACAGCTGATCAATCCGCTCGCGCACCCAATCAAGGCCCAGATGTTCCGGCTGCGTGACTGGGACCTCTGCGGCGTCAGCTCTTACGGGCCGCGGTGGTGCTCCCCGCGGGCATGTCGCCAATCAGCATCGCGCCGATTTCGCCCGAGAACGTCAGCCCGGATGCGGCATGGAGTCCCAGCGCGCGGCGCATCAGCGTGCCGTGGATCGGGATCACGGCAATGCCAGTCGGCTCATCGATGCGCATCCGTGTCGGCGCTCCCGGTGCGGCGAGTTCGGAAGGGGGCAATTCACGCGCTTGCCGAGCACGGAGGGAATCACGTCGAGCTTGGCGCGGGCGAGGAGCAGTGGCGTGCCGTGGCGACGGGACGCAACGTGAGGAAGTGGCATCAATTGAAGTCCATGGAAGGCACAACTACACTTGTGGTAACGTCGTGTCCGTCCGTTGAGCGGACGTTTTTGGGAGCCCTTCCATGACCGCCTCGACCTCTTTGCGCATCGATCAGACGCTTTACCATCAGGCCCGCACGGAAGCCCTGGCCGGGCATCGCGCCATCGCTGGCCAGGTCGAGTACTGGGCATAGGTGGGTCGTGCCGCGCTCTCGCCGGGAATGAGCCATTCGCGCAAGCAGACCCGACGTTTCGCCCGCGCGTACAGGAAACTGCACGATTACCTTGCCGCCGATGTCGATGCAGCGACCGAGATCGTTGCCGACAATCCGGCCCTCGGTGAGCGCAAGAAGGGCGATCTTGGTGACCAATTTGTTTACAAATTTCCGAACCAGTTGACCCGCTTGGCTATCGCCGACGAGGCGGTTCGTTGGTCTACCGCGAAGCCGTAGGCCGCCACGAGTCATTCTATCGGGATCTCAAACGCCGATGCGGTCCCAAAAGCATGCGCGCAAGACGGGCCTAGTTCCTCGTCCACTACTCGGTTATCGCGCACGTCCTGGCGGCGGAAGAGCTGTCAGACCCCGAAGTACTTACTTCAGGAGGTAAGTCGATGAAGGTTGTCTGGAGCGAGCAGTTCACCGATTGCTATGCGGAGGACCCGGCGGCGGAGCCCGGGCGCATGGAGGCCATCCGTGACGTCATTCGGGACAGGGTGAGCTTCGTGGCCGCCCAACCGGCAAGGGAGGAGGACATCGCCCGCTGTCACACCAAATCCCACATTGACGATGTCCGGCGGAGCGGCACATACGATATCGCGGCGCTATCAGCCGGCGGCGCCATCCAGGCTGCGGAGATTGGCATGAAGGAACCCTGCTTCGGCCTCATCCGTCCCCCGGGCCACCACGCTTCGGCCAACAGTTGCTGGGGCTTCTGCTACTTCAACAACATGGCGATCGCTCTGGAAAAACTCAGGAGCGAGGGCAAGATCAGCAAAGCTCTTGTGCTCGACATCGACCTGCACTTCGGTGACGGAACGGTCGATATCCTGGGCGGCAAGGGCTATGTCACCATCGTCAACCCCTCGTCGAACTCGCCGGCGGATTTCATCCGCCAGGTGAGTGTGGCCCTGAACTCAGAAAGCTACGACATGATCGCGATCTCGGCCGGTTTCGACTATGCCCGCGAGGACTGGGGGCGCTTGCTCGGAGAGTCCGACTACATGGACATCGGCCGGATGGTCCGCGAGACCGCCGGGAAGACCGGTGCGGGATTTTTCGCCATCCTCGAAGGTGGTTACAACCATCAGGTTCTCGGACACAACTGCATGGCGCTGCTGGACGGCATGCGGGAGGACTGAACGAGCAGGCCGCCAAGCCGCCGTCGCCAGAACCAGACGTCTTGCGCCGTATCCCCCCGAAAGCACGACGTCTGGTG
>LBIU01000271.1 GCA_000987445.1 Candidatus Accumulibacter adiacens
GCTATGGCACCGGCGTGGCGAGCGACTGGTTTCCGAACGGCGTCGACGCCGACTTCTTCTGTCCCACCGACGAAGCTTACGAGGCCGATACGCTGAGCTTCATCGGGCGCATGGACTACTACCCGAATCAGGAGTGCATGGCGCGCTTCTGCGCGCAGATCTGGCCGGCGCTCAAGTCGCGCCGGTCGTCGCTCAAGCTGTTGATCGTCGGTGCCGATCCCTCGCCCGAGATGCGCAAGCTCGGCGAGCTGCCCGGGGTCACGGTCACCGGATCGGTGCCCGACGTGCGTCCCTTCGTACGCCGCTCGGCGCTGATGGTGGCGCCGCTGAATATCGCCCGCGGCACGCAGAACAAGATTCTCGAGGCCATGGCCATGGGTGTGCCGGTGGTCACCAGCCGGGTCGCTGCCGGCGGTGTCGATGCCGAGTCCGTGACGCACTTCCTTGTCGCCGATACTCCCCAGGAATATTCTGACGCCATCCTACGGATCCTGGATGATCCGGCAGAACGGCAGCGATTGGCGCTTGCCGGGCGGCAGCGCATGCTGAGCAATCATGCCTGGCCGCACTCGATGGAGAGACTCGATCGGATCATCGATCGCGGTGTCAGAAATTTTTCGGACAACAAAGGGAAACTCGCATGAAGATCAGCATTTTCGGTTTGGGCTACGTTGGGGCGGTATCGCTGGCCTGTCTGACACGTGACGGCCACGAAGTGATCGGCGTCGATATCGACGCCACCAAGCTCGATCTGATCATGGCCGGCAAGACGCCGGTGGTCGAAGAGGGGATGGTCGAGCTGATGGCCGCCGCCGCGAGCAGCGGCCGCGTCGCGGTGACCACCGACGCGCAGCGCGCGGTGCTGGACAGCGAAATCTCGCTGGTCTGCGTCGGCACGCCTTCGGCCGCCAACGGCAGCCAGGACCAGGGGGCGATCCTGCGCCTGGCCGAAGAGATGGGCCGGGCGATTGCCGGCAAGAGCGCGCCGCACATCGTCGTGTTGCGCTCGACGCTGGTCCCGGGCACGGTCGAGGACGTGCTGCGTCCGATCATCGAGGGGCATTCGGGCAAGAAGGACGGGGAAGGCTTCTTCCTCTGCTTCCAGCCGGAGTTCCTGCGCGAAGGGTCGTCGATTCGCGACTACGACAAGCCGCCGTTCACCGTCGTCGGCGCCAATCATGCCTATCCCGTCGAGCGCCTGCGCGAACTCTTCGGCAACTTGCCCTGCCGCTTCATCGAGACCTCGGTGCGTTCGGCGGAGATGATGAAGTACTGCTGCAACAACTTTCACGCGCTCAAGATCACTTTCGCCAATGAAACGGCGCGGCTTTGCGAGGCGCTCGGCGTCGAGCCTTTCGAGGTCATGGACCTGATCTGTCAGGACCACCAGCTCAATATCTCGCCGGCTTATCTCAAGCCCGGATTTGCCTTCGGCGGTTCCTGCCTGCCGAAGGACCTACGCGCGACCACCTATCTGGCGAAGATGCATGACGTCGAGATTCCGATGCTGGCCGGCATCATGCAGTCCAATCGCAATCATCTCGACCTGGCGCTGCGCAAGCTGCTGGCGCTCGGCAAGCGCAAGATCGGTTTCGTCGGCCTGTCCTTCAAGACCGGTACCGACGACCTGCGCGAAAGCCCGCTGGTGACCCTGGCCGAACAGTTGATCGGCAAGGGCATGCAGCTCACGATCTACGATCCCGAGGTCCATCTGGCCAGTCTCCTGGGCGCCAACCGTAGCTTCATCGAACGTCACCTGCCACACATCGGCGAGATGATGCGCGCGGATCTGGAAGGGGTCATCGCCGAGTCGGAGGTGCTGGTGGTGGGCCTGTCGACTCCCGAGGTGGCCGCGGCCCTGTCCAGCTTGTGCCGTCCTGAGCAGGTGCTGCTCGATCTGGTCCAACTGCCCAAGAACGCGGCGATTTCAGGCAGGATCGAAGGCCTGTGCTGGTAGGTGCTGCGAGCGTGGCGGACAGAATTCGCTTCTGGCGACGAGGGATCTGG
>LBIU01000272.1 GCA_000987445.1 Candidatus Accumulibacter adiacens
ATCGCGCCGCCATGGCGATAGATGGCGGCGATGCGTCCGTCGATCTCGGGCGGCAGGTGGCTGCGCATCTCGGAGATCGGGCGGCCGACCAGCAGGCCGCCGGCATAGGCACGCAGGCCGACAAGCGCCAGGCGTCCGCGGGCAAAGCTGAGCACTTGCAGCGCTTCCGGAAAATCGATCAGGCGCGCGATGTACTCGGTGATCACCTGTTCCGGGCACAGGGCGTAATCGACGGCGAAATTCTCGGGTGCGAGCAGGGTTTCGCTGTCCAGAAAGTCACGCGCGCGCAATCTGGCGATGCGGGCGGGGACGTTGAAAACGCTGTGCGCCACCTTGCAGGCGACGAGATTGGTCTCGTCGCTCGGGGTCACGGCGATCAGCAGGTCGGCATCCTCGAGGCCGGCGTTGGCCAGCACCGAGGGGTTCGAGGCGTTGCCGATCACCGTGCGCAGGTCGAAGCGATCCTGCAGGAAGGCCAGGCGCTCCTGATCACTGTCGACGACGGTAATATCGTTATTCTCGGAGACGAGACTTTCCGCGACGCTGGCACCGACCTGGCCGGCACCAAGAATGACGATCCTCATTTCCCTTTCCCTCCCTGACAAGCACGCGGCGAGGCCTTACTCGCGCTCGTCGCCGCGCCGGCCGACATTGAGGCCAAGCTGCCTCAATTTTCGATACAGGTGGGTGCGTTCGAGGCCCGTCTTCTCGGCCAAGCGCGTCATGTTACCGCGTTCGCCAGCCAGATGATATTCAAAGTACATCCGCTCAAAGGCTTCTCTGGCTTCACGCAGCGGTTGATCGAGAAAGAGCGCCGGCAGCGGCGCGACGGCGCCGCCCGACTCGCTCTGCAAGAGGCGCTCGACGTCTTCGGCGGCAATTTCTTCATCGAGCGCCGAGAGCGCGAGATTCTTCACGGTGGTCAGCAGTTCAGCCCATTCGCCCTGCCAGTGGTGCAGGCGCAGGGCGTTGCGCGCGCCGCTCGAGAACAGGCGCAGGGGCACTTCGCCGCGCTCGGCCAGATGCGCGAGCAGCAAGGAAGCGATCTCGGGAACGTCGTCGGCGTGCCCGGAAATCTGCGGCAGCGCGACCCACACTTCGCCGAGCCGGCCGACCAGCTGCGCATCCCAGCCGGCGTCGACCAAGGCCGGCAGCGAGCGGCTGGAAGCGGCGACCATTTGCAGATTGTGTCGCTCCAGGCGTTCGAGCGCGAAAATCAGATTCATCTGCTGCAGCTTGCCGAGCTGCGCCAGATCGGCGATGAAGACCACGCCGCCGCTGGCGTTGTGCAGCATCTCCTGGGTCAGCGGCGTACTCGCAGCGGACAGATCCAGCCACGGCGTGCGGTGCGTCTGCAGGGTACGCGCGCAGATTTCCGCAATGCTCCCAGAGGCACTCTTCAGCAGCAGTACCGACGTCTTGGCTGCCGCCTGTTCGAGACGTCGCTTGAGGTCCTTGAGGAGCGGCGAGCGCGCGAAGGCGTCGAGGGTCAGGGGCTTCTTCTGCAGCACCGTTTCGTGCTTGAGCGCTTTCTTGACGGTCGCCAGCAGCTTCTGCAGTGCGATCGGCTTTTCCAGGAAGTCGGTGGCGCCGATGCGCGTGGCTTCGACCGCCGAGTCGATCGTGCCATGCCCGGACATCATCACCACCGGCATGGTGAGCAGACCACTGCTCGCCCATTCCTTGAGCAGGGATATGCCATCTGTATCGGGCATCCAGATATCCAGGAGCACCAGATCGGGGCGCATCGCTGCGCGCACCTTGCGCGCGGCGGAGGCGTTTTCAGCGAGCGTGATGGAATGCCCTTCGTCGGCAAGGATTTCGGAAAGCAGCTCGCGAATGCCCATTTCATCATCGACGATCAGTATTTGCGCCATGTCAGGCCTCGGAGGAAAGTTTGCGCGAGCGATGGTCACTCGTCGGCAAGGACGCCAGCGGCAGGGTAATGCTGACCATTGCACCGAGCGCCGGGCGGTTGTTCACCTTGATGCGGCCGTGGTGTTCGTCGACGATCTTCTTGACGATCGCCAGACCGAGGCCGGTCCCCCGCGCCTTGGTCGTCACATAGGGCTCCAGGACACGGGCCATGACTTCAGGCGGGAATCCCGGCCCGCGGTCGCTGACCACCATCTCGGCCATGTTGTCGAGCTGCCGCGTGCTGATCGTGATACGCGGTGAGTCGACCAGTTCCTGCGCGTCCTCGGCGTTGCGCAAGAGATTGTGAATGACCTGCCGCAGCTGCGTGGCGTCACCCCAGACGGGCGGCAATTCGTCCGCCAGCTTGAGCTTGATCGCTGCCCGCGAGGTTTCGTAGAGGCCGAGCACTTCGCTGATCAGCGCGTTGAGGTCCAGGGCGGCCAGTTCCGGGGCGGGCAGACGGGCGTAGTCGCTGAAATCATTGACCATCCGCTTCATCGCCTCGACCTGCCTGATTATGGTCTGCGTCGAGCGCTCGAGCATGTCGGCGTCGGCGCCGCTGAGCCGGTCGGCCAGCTTCATCTGCAAGCGTTCGGCCGAGAGCTGGATTGGCGTCAGCGGATTCTTGATCTCGTGTGCCAGTCGGCGCGCGACTTCGCCCCAGGCAGCACTGCGCTGAGCGGCGATCAGCCGCGTCACGTCGTCGAAAACCACCACGTAGCCGCCCAGCGACTCGCCCGGCAGTTTGGTACCGCGCAGCAGCAGGATCTGCGGCAGGCTGCCAAGCGCATCGAGCTCGATCTGCTCCTGCCATTCGTTGCTGTCGTGTTCGGCAAAGGCATCGAGAATGGTCTCCCCGAGCTTCCTCTGGCGCGGCCAATCGCCGGCTGCGGCGCCGAGCAGCGCGCTGAAGTCATCGGCCAGAATGGTCAGCGCACCCTCGTTGACGGTACGCAACACGAAGCGCGCATCGAAGACCAGCACGCCGGCGGAAAGGTTGGCCAGGATCGACTCCAGATAGGCACGCGCCGCTTCCAGCTCGGCGCGCTGGCGTTCGTTATCGCGGCGGGCTTCGTCGAGCTGGCTGGTCATCTGCTTGAACGAGCGCGTCAGCACGCCCAGCTCGTCGCTGCTATAGACCTCCTGGCGAGGGGTGTAATCGCCGGCAGTAACGGCCTGCGTCCCCTCGGCGAGAATCGACAGCGGCGCCGACAGGCGGCGCGCCAGGACGAAGGCCAGCGCGATGGCGGTGAACAAGGCCAGGAGCACGGTCAGCGTCAGCGTCATGGCATAGATGCGCGTCAATCCCTCGCGGCCCAGCGACAGCTCCTGATAGTCTGCATAGACGGTCTGTACTCGGTCCGCGTTGAGCGCCAAAACCGTCGGCACCGGGTCGCTCAACTGCAAGATGCGCGTCTCGCCACCGAGACCCGGCGGCGTGACCGCGACCAGAACGCGCAAGGACAGATCCTTTTCGCCGTCGCTTTCGAGCAGCGCGACGCGGCGTTCGCTGAGCACCCGGCGCAACTCCCTATCTGCCGGCTGTCTCGGTATCAGCGTCGCCAGTTCGCCGGTGGCGGTGGCCAGCAATTCGCCGTTGGTCGCAAACAGCGCCGCCGACTGCAGGCCATACTGCTCGCGCAAGCGATTGAGATCCAGGCGGCGCTGCGTTTCGGAACGTTCGCCGAGTTCCAGGGCCATCGTCTGCCCCTTGGCCGCGAGATCTTCAAGCAGCGAATCGAGTGCGCTACGGCCAAGGTTGAGCCCGGCCTCAAGCGCCTTCTCGACGCGAACGTCGAACCAGGTTTCGATACTCTTGGTGACGAATTGTACCGACACCGCATAGATCAGGACGCCCGGCAGGACGGCCATCAGGCCGAACATCAACATCAGGCGCAGCTTGAGTCGGGAACCGAAGACCTTGGCCTGGTGTTCTCCCCACAGCGAGCGCAACTGCCAGCTGATCAGGGCCAGCAACGACAAGGCGACAACGGCATTCAATCCCAGCAGCCACGCGTAGTTGCTGGCAAAGAGCGCGGTATTGGCGCTCGCCGAGGCCAACAGAAAAAGCAGGATGGCGCCAAACGAGGCGGCGGCGACGATCAGAATCTTCATTTGCCGTCACTGCTCGCTGACGTCGCCGGCAACTGCGCGGGAGGCGCCACCGGCACGATCTGGGTGCCCGTGCCCCCCGGTTGCACCGAGTCGCCCGGAGTAAAGGTCCAGCGCGCCCACTCCGACGACAGGTTCCAGTCCCGGTTGGCCAAGGCATTGACCTGAAAGGTCTTCGGCATCTGGCTCAGGTCGAGACGCATGCGCACCGCGGCAAGATAGGTTTGATCCGGGTGCACGAGGCTCTTGTCGAAGGCCTGCCAGTTGCGCAGACGCGACAGGATGCGCACCGCTTCTTCGAGCGAGGCGAAGCTCTGATGCAAGGCGCCGCTGGACAAGCGATACTGGCGGGTAAGGGCATGGTAGGAAAGCTGTAGCGACTGGCTGCGGCTGGCGACTTGTTCGTCGAGCCAGTACCAACGCGAGCGAGTCAGCTCGAAATCGATGACGAAGTACAAGCCGACGCCCCTGGCAACGGCGTCTTCGAGACGCGCATTCAGACTGACGCTGAAATCGGCGGACAGGACATAGCCCTCCTCACCGACCGAGAGCAGCGGATTGCGGGCGCTGATGTCGGCTGCCTGCAAGCCGGGAGAGGCGAACAGCAGCCACAGCCAGAAGAAAACTGCGCTAAGCCGCTTTCTGCAACAAGGCATAGAAGAATCCGTCATGTTCAAGCTGCGGCAGGAGTTCTTCCTCGGCCAGGCGCTGCGCGTTGGGCTGGCGAAAGACGAAGGCATCGATCTGCGCACGGTTCTCTTCCGGGAACACGGAACAGGTGGCGTAGAGGAGCTTGCCTCCCGGCTTCAATAGCGGCCAGAGGCGATCGAGAATCTCGGCCTGGGTGCGAACGAAGCCCCTGATGTCGCTCTCGCGGCGCAGGTATTTGATGTCCGGATGGCGACGTACGACGCCGGAGGCGGAACAGGGCACGTCGGCCAGAATCGCATCGAACGGCTGGCCATCCCACCATTGCTCGCCGCTTCGGCAGTCGCCGGCCCTGACCGTCGCCGGCAGACCCAGTCGACGCAGGTTGTCCTCGATGCGACGCGTGCGAGCAGCGTCGATGTCGATGGCCAGCAGATCGAGATCGGCCGTTTCAAGCAGGTGCGCGGTCTTGCCGCCCGGCGCCGCGCAGGCGTCGAGCACGCGCTGGCCCGCCGCGGGCGCCAACAGCTCGGCCGCGCGCTGCGCGCCGGCGTCCTGAATCGACACCAGCCCGTCGGCAAAGCCAGGCAAGGCATCGACCGGCATGGGCTTGTCGAGAAGCAGCGCCTGTCCGCCAAGCGGGCGCGCGGACCAGCCCGCCGCCTGTAGGCGCGCGAGGTAGTCGGCGACCGAAATCCGGCGCTGATTGACGCGCAGGGTCATCGCCGGCTGCTCGTTGCCGGCGGCAACGATTGCCGACCAGCGATCCGGATGAGCGCGCCGCAGGCGGGCCAACCACCAGCGCGGGTGCTGCTGCATCGCTTCATCGTCATCGGCCATGGCGGCATGCAAGACATGACGCTGCCGCTGGTAGTTGCGCAGCACACCATTCACCAGGCCCTTGAACGCCCCGCCGGCCAGCTCGGCGGCGGCCGCAACCGCCTGGTCGACGACCATGTAGGCCGAATCAGGGCGGGTCTGCAAACGGTACAGGGCGGCCAGCAACAGCGCTTCGGTTTCCGGATGGGGCAAGGCGCGCGTCAGCAGGCGCCCGAGGAGAAACTCGCCGCAGCCGTAGCGGCGCAGGCTGCCGTAGGCCACATCCTGAGCAGCGGCGCGCGCGGCCGGCGCTTCGCCGCCGAGCGTGCTCAGCGCCTGCGTCAGGCTTTGCCCGGCGCGAACTGCGGCGATTAGCCGCGCCGCCAGGCGCAGGCTGAGAGCCAGGGAATCGGCTGCCAGGGCCGAAGGGGCCGACTCGCGACTGCGCCCGACCGCCGTCTGCGGCGCGTTTGTGGGCTTGCGTACGCGCACCGCACGCGCTGACGGAGATCGGGAGGGAGCTGAAGTCGACAAGGCCAAGGATGCTTTGCTTGAGAGTGTGCGCCGAGTTTAGCACGATGCCCGACGATGGCGGCCTGCTCGCCGGGGGGTGATAATGGCCGCATGTCCGCGCGCTCGCTAAAACCCTACCTC
Source organism: Candidatus Accumulibacter adiacens (assembly GCA_000987445.1). Lineage (GTDB taxonomy): Bacteria > Pseudomonadota > Gammaproteobacteria > Burkholderiales > Rhodocyclaceae > Accumulibacter > Accumulibacter adiacens. The sequence continues at coordinate 6,151 of LBIU01000272.1, forward strand.
TGGCTTTCGATCAGCGCAGCACTGGCGACGATTGCTCTCAAAGCCGTCGCTTGGCTGCTCACCGACTCGGTTGGTTTGCTCTCCGATGCGCTCGAATCTCTGGTCAATCTGGCCGCTGCCTGCATGGCGCTGGCCATGCTGTCGATTGCCGAACGACCGGAAGACAAGGGGCATGGCTTTGGACACGGCAAGGCCGAGTACTTCTCGAGCGGCTTCGAAGGCCTGTTGATCGTCTTCGCCGCGATCGCCATCGCCGTCGCTGCCGGCGAACGCCTGCTCAACCCACGGCCACTTGAAGCCGTCGGCCTCGGCCTCGCGGTGTCGGCAATCGCCGCGCTGATCAATCTCGTTGTCGGGCGAGTTCTGCTGCTCGCCGGGCGCCGACACCGCTCGATCACCCTGGAAGCGGATGCGCACCATCTGCTGAGCGATGTGTGGACTTCGCTCGGCGTCATCGTTGGCGTCGGCGCCGTAGCGCTGACTGACTGGCTATGGCTGGACCCGATTCTGGCCTTGCTGGTTGCCAGCAACATCGTCTGGACCGGCTGGCAGCTGCTGCGCCGCTCGGCCAATGGACTCATGGACGCCAGCTTGCCGCCCGGACAACAGGCGCAGATTGTCAAGGTCCTGGAAAGCTATCGTCGCCAGGGCATCGACTACCATGCCCTGCGCAGCCGCGAGGCAGGCGCCCGCAGTTTCGTTTCCTTGCATGTGCTCGTCCCGGGCGCTTGGAGCGTAGGGCGCGCACATGCACTCGTCGAAGACCTCGAAAGCGAGCTGCGTCGGGAACTGCCGCAGGCGACGGTGTTCATCCACATCGAACCCCTGGAAGACCCGGCCTCGCATCAGGACCTCGGCCTTGACCGCTAGGCCCGGCGCCGGCGCAACGCGACGAGGCTGGCTGCTTCGCCCGGCGGCTGTGCGGACGGCTCTACTCCCACTGCTGCTGCTCGTCCCGTCGGCGGCATTCGCCTGGAACGCCGCCGGCCATCGGATCAGTGCCCTGATCGCCTGGGAGCGGCTCGATGAGCGGAGCAAATCCGCCGTGGCTGGCTTGCTGCGCCAGCACCCCGACGTCGAACGCTGGCAGACGCGTTCGCGAGACCCCGATGCGGACCGCGCCGCGTTCCTCGAAGCCTCGACCTGGCCCGATGACATTCGCCGCGACCGCCGTTTCTATACCGCCGGACATGCGCAGCCAACGCCGACGCTGCCGGGCTTCCCGGACATGGAACGTCGTCTCGGCTGGCACTATGTCGATCGCCCGCTGCATCCCGAGGGCAGGGCACGTCGATCGCCAGGAACGCTGGACCGCCAGTTGACGGCGCTGGCGAGACTCCTGTGCGACGCGAAAAGCAGCGCTGCCGAGCGCGCCTATGCGCTGCCCTGGCTGATCCATCTGGTCGGCGACGCCCATCAGCCGCTGCACGCAGCGAGCCGAAATCGGCCAAACGGAAAGGATGACAGCGGCGGCAACGCGCAGCGGATCGTCAACCCCTTCCAGCCGAAGCATCCGTCCACCAATCTGCACAGCTACTGGGACGATCTCCCCGGCAAGCCATGGCTACGTGGCAAGCGCCTGGCGAGCACGGTCAAGGCGCTGACGATCCTCTACCCGCCGGCTGCGCCGGCGGGAGAACCCGCGCAATGGCTCGACGAAAGCTGGCAGCTGGCGCGCGATGCGGCCTATCCAGCGGGCGAGGAGAGGGTGCTGACGATCAGCGCCGAATTCCAGAGGAAGGCACTAGAGATCGCCAGCCGGCGCCTTGCCGAAGCCGGCTACCGTCTGGCTGATCAACTGCAGCGCCTGTTCGCAAGAACGGACGGGCGCCGATGTTCCACGTGAAACATTGGCGCGCATGCGGCCGCTCGACTCAGCCGCAGAGCGACGCGGAAACGCCCCTCAACCGCGGGCTAGCGCACGCAGACGCGCGACGCGTTCCTCGGTCGCCGGGTGGGTACTGAACAGACCCTTGATGCCGCCGCCCGAGAGCGGGTTCATGATCATCATCTGCGCCGTTTCCGGATGCACTTCGGCCGGCACCATCGGAATACCGCGGGCGTAGGCGTCGATCTTGGTCAGGGCATCAGCCAGCGCGTTGGCGTCGCCAGAGATCTCCGCGCCACCACGATCCGCCTCGAACTCGCGCGCCCGCGAGATGGCCATCTGAATCAAGGAAGCGGCCAGCGGCGCAAGCAGGGCGACCAGGATGCCGGCGACGGGATTCGAACGGCCTTCCGAGTCACGGCCACCAAAGAACATCGCGAAGTTGGCGAGGGCGGAGATCGCACCGGCCATGGTCGCCGAGATCGTCGAGATCAGGATGTCGCGGTGCCGAACGTGCGCCAG
>LBIU01000273.1 GCA_000987445.1 Candidatus Accumulibacter adiacens
ACGCTGGACGACGAGGGGGACAAGCCGCCTGTCGAAAGCTGTCAGCTATGGAACAAACTGTCGGCCAGCGACGCCGATGAGGTCGAACGCCTGCTGGCGGAGCGCTTTTCAGCATTCAAGGCGAAACGTCACAGCGCGAGCGAGATCACCGGCTATTGGGTGTTCATTCCACCGCTTGCCAGCCGCGAGGACGCCAACCGGAAAGTGACCGAGTTGCAGGCGCTTGGGGTAAAGGATTATTTCATTGTCCCGAGCAGCGGTTCCAGCCCGCTGGCTGTTTCCCTGGGAACCTATCGCGGCGAGGACGCCGCCATGGCGCGGCTCGAAGCGCTACGCGCCATGGGGGTACGTTCGGCCAGAGTGGGTGAGCGCAGGAGTGCGCCGCAGTTCAGTGCGCTCGAAATCCAGGGCCCCGCGTCGGAGATCAGTGCCTTGCGTGCGGCGATTCTGGCGCTGCTGCCCAAGGCCGAGGCGGCTCCTTGTTCGGCAGCGGCGGAGGGGAAACCATGAGCTTTGTGGTCGGTTTGACCGGTGGCATCGGCAGTGGCAAGACCACGGTGGCTGAGCTATTTGCGGCGCGCGGCGCGGTGCTCGTCGATACCGACGCCATTGCCCATGAGTTGAGCGGCCCCGAGGGGGCGGCGATGCCTGCCATCCGGGCCGCTTTCGGCGACAGCGTCTTGCGTGCCGATGGCGGTCTCGATCGGACTGCGATGCGCCGTCTGGCTTTCGCCGATCCGCTGGCCAAGAGCAAGCTCGAAGAGATTCTGCATCCGCTGATTCGGCTGCACAGCGATGCCTGCTGCGCCGCTGCCGAGAACGCGCCCTACGTCCTCCTGGTCGTGCCCTTGCTGGTCGAAACCGCGAGCTATCGTCGGCGCGCCGATCGCGTGCTGGTCGTCGATTGCGACGAGGCCCTGCAGATTGCCCGGGTCACTGCGCGAAGCGGCCTCAGCGTCGAGGCGGTGCAGGCGATCATGGCGACGCAGGCGACACGTGCGCAGCGGCGCGAGGTGGCCGACGATGTGCTGCACAACGATGGTGGATTGGACGCCTTGCTGCCTGAGATCGATGGCCTGCACCAGCGCTATCTCGAGCTGGCCAGTGCCAAACTTCATGCGGGGCGTTGAGGTTTTGTCGCAAATGCTTCAGAATTATCGAAAATTCCCGTTTCTGACGTTGGCGGAAGTGTGATTACCTACGAATATCCTTTCAATGAACGCATACGCACCCTGTTGCGTCTGGAGGACTTATTCCAGAAGGTCGGCAGCTTCATGCAGCCGGACGGGTCGCACGAGCACCACATCGCGCTGCTGACGCTGTTCGAGATTCTCGATGTCGCCGGGCGTGCCGATCTGAAAATGGACTTGATTCAGGAGCTGGAACGACAACGGCAGAGTCTGCTCGCCTATCGCAACAACCCGGAGATCTTGGAAGAAGCGCTTAACGCGGCCCTCCAGGAGATCGAGCAGGCGTCGGCGGCGCTGCTCGCCATGACCGGAAAGATCGGTCAGCACCTGCGCGACAACGACTGGCTGATGAGTATCAAGAGTCGTGCCAGTATTCCCGGTGGCGTTTGCCAGTTCGATCTCCCCTCGTATCACTACTGGCGGCACCAGGAGCCTGGCGCACGGCGTGAAGCCCTGCTGGGCTGGCTGCAACCGATGTTGCCCTTGCGTGATGCCCTGGCCATCGTTCTGCGCTTGTTGCGCGCCAGTGGTCGTGCCGAACATCACGTGGCGGCCAATGGTGCATTCCAGATGATGCTCGGGGGCAGCAGCTCGCAAATGGTCCGCATTTCTCTGAAGCTCGACGATCCCTACATCCCCGAGATCAGCGCCAACAAGTACGCCCTGAATATCCGCTTCACGCGTCCCGATAGCGATCATCGACCGCGGCAGTCGGATAGTGAAGTCGAATTCGATATGCTGTTCTGTAATCTGGGCGGCTGAGGAGGCTTTTCGATCCTGCTGCAGATCGCGCTTGTCGCGCTTTCTTCCTGCAGTCGCGTGGCGCACGGCCTGCTTGACTTGGGCAGCTGGCAGGCCCTCGCCTGACTGCTGTCAAGCGCTCCATTGCGGCTGGGTGGCCGCAGCCAGCGCGAATGGGCGCCGACTCGTTCTACAATCCAGGCTTCCGGACGATTGTCCGTCCGACCGTGGGCCGACCGATGTTCCGCACTCTCAATCAACCCGCCTTGTGGGCGATCACGCTGTCGGCTGCCGGCATCCTGATGGTGACCATGGGCGCCCGGCAATCGCTGGGGCTTTTTCTCTCGCCGCTGAATACCACCACCGGTCTGGGCGTCGTATCGATCAGCCTGGCGATGGCTGTCGGGCAATTCACCTGGGGCGCCATCCAGCCACTCGCCGGCGCTGTCGCCGACCGCTACGGGCCGGGCCGGGTGCTGCTCGGCGGGCTGCTGCTGCTTGCTCTCGGCAGTGCGATAACGCCGTTCATGAGCAGCACCGCCGGCCTGATCGTTTCGCTCGGCCTGTTCTCGGCGATCGGCTCAGGGGCCGGCAGCTTCTCGGTGCTGATTGCTGCCTCGAGTCAGCGCCTGCCGCCGGCAGCGCGTGCGGCCGCTTCCGGGGTGATCAATGCCGGCGGATCGTTCGGGCAGTTTGTTTTCGCCCCCATCCTGCAGGCACTGATTCAGGCGCTCGGCTGGATGGGGGCGATGTGGTCGCTGGCGCTGATGACCCTGGCGGCGACTCCGCTGGTGCGGGTGGTGTCGCGGCCGGTCGAGGCGCCGCAAGCGCGTGCCGCCGGTGAGGCGGGCCTGTGGCAGAGCGTGCGCGGCGCCGTCGGCGACGGCAGTTACCAGCTGCTCAATCTCGGATTCTTCAGCTGCGGTTTCCACATTGCTTTTCTGGTCACCCATTTGCCTGGCGAGGTCGCACTCTGCGGCTTGCCGTCGGCGGTCGCCAGCTGGTCGCTGGCGATCATCGGACTGACGAATATCTTCGGCAGCCTCTACGCGGGTGCCTGGGTTGGTCGCTACCGGAGCAAATACGTCCTGTTCTGGATGTACGCCTCGCGCGCGGCGATGATCGCTGTCTACCTGGTGGCCCCGAAGAGCGATCTGACCTTCTACCTCTTCGCTGCCGGACTGGGTTTCACCTGGCTGGCGACGGTGCCACCGACGGCGGCAATCGTCGGCAAGCTCTTTGGCGTGCGCTATCTCGGGACGCTGTTCGGCATGACCCTGCTCTCGCACCAGATCGGCGGCTTCTTTGGCGCCTATCTGGGTGGCCTCGCGCTGACCGAGTTCGGCGACTACAGCTGGATGTGGTACGCGGACATCGCGCTGGCAGCGGTGGCCGCGCTGCTGAACCTTCCGATCAGGGAAGCGGCGCTGGCCAGCCCGGCACGGTGACCAGGACAAGCGGCCTGCCGCCCGCACCCCGCACCGCGCGACGGCCGTTGGCAGTTCAGCGCTTCAGGGCGTCGCGCCCTTGCCGGTAGGCGGCCTCGAAAACCTTGCGCTCGTCTGCACTCCAGCCTCCGGTGTGGCGCATCAACTGGTCGAGATCATGCGCGCCAACGCGCTCGCGGCTGATGCCCCGGTGCAGTTTTTCCAGGTCGATGAAGCGGATATCCTCTTCCTGGTAGACGCTGCTCATTCCTGTCGTGCGGGGCACGAAGACATGCTTGCCGTACAGACAGCTGTGTTGCAGGCGGTGATGATGCAGGCGCGCGCAGGCCTGGGCAATGGCGGTAATCAGCGCTCGGCGCTGCGCCGGCGTGCTGTCCACATGGGCGCTATTCCATTCGTCGAGGCTGCTGAAGCCGTCGAGTGCGCGGGTGACGAGAATCGCCTGCCAGTGACCGGCTTCCCGCCGGTGGCCATAGTAGAGGGCCTCAAGCGTCCCAATCCGGTGGCGGTTGAGGCGCAGGATGTTGCGGTACTCGCGATAGAAAGTGGGGATGCCGCGGAGCGGGTGGCGCCAGGTTCGGCAGAGGTGGTTGTCCTGTCGCTTCAGAAAAATGGCGCTGCCGTCGCTCATGACGTGTCGACTGACGCCGCTCCAGCCGCCCCGCCGTTCGTTGGGCGCCTCGTACCAGCCGCTATCGAGGGACCACAGCGCGGCAAAGCTGGCCAGATGGTCGGCCGCCAGCAGCCTGCGGCTGGCCTGATCGGGAAACAGCTCGACAGCGTTCACCGCGGCAGTCCGGTCGGTCTGGCCAGCGGCTGTGTCGGCAGGGGCTGCCGCGAATGGTCGCCCGCGACGATGCCGGAACAGGGCAGGGGGGCGGGCGGCTTTTGCTGGGTGCGCATAGATTTGCGCCCGGTCGGCGCGGCAGGTGGGAGGGCGAGAGCATAGCACGGCGGCGTCTCCGCCGCTGCCCGCGCGGGTGCGTAAAGTGGCTCGAAACCTTGGACTCATGCCACAGCGCCAGTGCCGGCGGCAGGGCTTGCTAGCTGAGAATCAGGTTGTCGCGGTGAATGATCTCGGGCTCGTCGATGTAGCCGAGGAGGCCTTCGATGTCCTGGCTGGGCCGGCGCGCAATGCGTCGCGCGTCGCTGCTGCCGTAGTTGATCAGGCCACGCGCGATCTCGCGGCCATCGTTGGAGACGCAGGTCACTGCCGCGCCACGTTCGAAATCGCCGCGGACGGAGGCGACGCCGATTGGCAGGAGGCTCTTTCCTTCGCGCAGGGCATTGATCGCGCCGTTGTCGAGAATCAGTTGTCCGTTCAGCTGCAAATGGTCGGCAAGCCACTGCTTGCGGGCCGTGAGCGGCTGCGTTTCGGCGACCAGCAGCGTGCCCAGAGACTCGCCCCGCGCCAGGCGCAGGATGGCGTCCGGTTCGCGGCCACTGGCGATGACGGTATGCGCGCCGCTGCGCGCTGCGCGCTTGGCAGCGATGACCTTGGTGAGCATGCCGCCGGTGCCGAATTGGCTGCCGGCGCCGCCGGCCATGGCCTCGAGAGCCGCGATCCCGGCGCGCGCTTCGCAAATCAGGCTGGCCGCCTGATCCTTGCGCGGGTCGGCGGTGAACAGGCCTTGCTGATCGGTGAGAATGATCAGGCAGTCGGCTTCGACGAGATTGGCGACCAGTGCCCCGAGCGTGTCATTGTCGCCAAACTTGATCTCGTCGGTGACCACCGTATCGTTTTCATTGACGATCGGCACGACGCCGAAGCGGAGGAGGGTGTTCAGGGTCGAGCGCGCATTGAGGTAGCGCTTGCGGTCGGCGAGGTCGTCATGGGTGAGCAGGACCTGCGCGGTGTGCAGCGAGTACTTGGTGAAAGCGCGCTCGTAGACCTGCACCAACCCCATCTGTCCGACCGCTGCTGCGGCCTGCAATTCGTGCACGGCGTGCGGGCGCTTGCGCCAGCCGAGACGCTGCATGCCGCAGGCGATGGCTCCCGACGAGACCAGGATGACCTGCTTGCCGGCCAGACGCAACTCGGCGATCTGCCTCGCCCATTCGTCGATGGCACCCAGATCAAGACCTTCACCGTTGTTGGTGATCAGCGCGGAGCCAACCTTGATGACCAGCCTGCGGGCGATGGAGATGCGGCTGTTGGCCATCTTCAGGCCTTGTCTTGATGGTCTGCGAACAGGTCATCCGGGAAGCCGCTGGTGCTTGCGGCGGCGCCCGTCGCATCCACCACGGGCGGCGTCGCCAGTTGCTGCAGCGCCTCGTACAAGCGGTGCGTCAGCGCGCGACAACCTGCCCCGCTGATGGCGCTGATGCGGAAATGCGGAATGTCCCGCGCGCGCGCCTGACAGCCCTGCAGGAAGTCGGCAATGCGCTGCTCGCGTTCGTCCTCGGGGATCAGGTCAAGTTTGTTGAGCAGTAGCCAGCGCGGCCGGGTGGCGAGTTCGGGATCGTACTTTTCGAGCTCGCGAAGGATCGTTTCGACATCGCGGACGGGGTCTGCGTCGGGGTCGACCGGCGCCAGGTCGACAATGTGCAGCAGCAAGCGGGTGCGTGCCAGGTGTTTGAGAAAGCGTATGCCGAGGCCGGCACCCTCGGCAGCGCCGTCGATCAGTCCGGGAATGTCGGCGATGACGAAACTCTGGTCGTGGTCCACGCGCACCACGCCGAGATGCGGCTGCAGAGTCGTGAATGGGTAGTCGGCAACCTTGGGGCGTGCCGCCGAGACGGCGCGCAGGAAGGTGCTCTTGCCGGCGTTCGGCAGGCCGAGCAGGCCGACATCGGCCAGCAGGCGCAGTTCGAGGCGCAGTTCGCGCTGCTCCCCTTCCTCGCCGCGTGTGCATTGGCGCGGCGTACGGTTGACGCTGGACTTGAAATGGATGTTGCCGAGGCCGCCGCGTCCGCCCTTGGCGAGGAGAACCTTCTTGCCGTCGACGTCGAGGTCGGCAAGGACTTCGTTGCTGTTGACATCGGCGATGGTGGTGCCCACGGGGACGCGCAGCGTCAGGTCTCTGCCGCGTTTGCCGTAGCAGTCGCTCGAACCGCCGTTCTGCCCGCGCTGAGCGCGGTGCCGGCGCGCGTAGCGGTATTCGATCAGGGTGTTGACGTTGCGATCGGCGACGAAATGAACGCTGCCGCCGTTGCCGCCATCACCGCCGTCCGGGCCGCCCTCGGGCTCGTACTTGTCGCGCCGGAACGAAGCGATGCCGTTGCCGCCGTCACCGGCGCC
>LBIU01000274.1 GCA_000987445.1 Candidatus Accumulibacter adiacens
ATCTTCTTTGCGTGCGGTGGGGCGGTGTTGGCTGGGCAGGCCAGAGGCGGCGATGCCCAGAGGGAGGCTGCGCGATTATAGGTCTTCCTGGCGCTCTGCTGCGCTCGCTGACCATTCGCGGATCTGATCGATGGTCGCCGTGGCGCCGCCGCAGACAATGAACAGGACACTGGAAAAGCCCGCGAGTGCCGTCGAAGCTTCGTAGGCCAGGGCCAGGCTGGCGCCACAGGCGGGCTCGACCAGCAGCCGGTGATCGGCGAGAAAGCGCTCGCAGGCACTGAGCGCGGCACGGTCGGGGACGACGACGCTGCGAATCGAATGTGCTGTCGACCATTGAAATGCGCGCTCACAAACCCGTTTGGCACCGAGTGAGGTCGCGATGCTGCGGATGCTTTCCAGTTCGACCGGGCGACCGGCCTGCAGTGAGCGATGGAAGGACGCCGCGCCGGCGGTCTCGACGGCGATCACCGGCACCTGCCCGAGACCGTTCCGGCGCAGCCCTTCGATGACGCCGCAAAGCAGGCCGCCGCCACCGACCGACAGGACCACGGCATCCGGAGTCGTCGCCGAGCGGGCGAGTTCATCGATCATCGTCGCATGGCCATGCCACAGCAGAGGGTCGTCGAAGGGGTGAAGAAAGGCGTCGGTTTCCTCGATCATCGCCATCGCCAGAAGATTGGCCTCGTGCCAGGACGCGCCATGGACGACGATCTCGGCCCCTTCCTGGTGCAATAGCTCCCGGGCTCTCGCGGACGTGGTTTCCGGCACCACGACGGTAACCGGGATCGACAGCCGGCGGCCTGCGTAGGCGACCGCCAGCCCGGCATTGCCACCAGAGGAGGAAACGAAGCGCCGCGCGCCACGTCGGCTGTACGCCTCGCAGGCTGCGCCGATGCCGCGAATCTTGAACGATCCGGGGACTTGCAGCGCCTCCAGCTTGAGCCAGACGGAACACCCGGCCGCGCGGCTAAGCGGCCGCGACTCGAGCAGCGGCGTTTCAATGTGTAATGGCATTCTGGCATCCGGTTTCCTGGGACGATGAGCCGCTGATGATAGGCAGTCGCTGCATCAATGGGCAAGCAGGCGAGGTCGATTGTGCGGCCCGGGCGGTGGCACGCCATAGGGTCTCCCTGACGACGCCTGTCATCTCGGCGCGCTTTTGAGCTACCATATTCGCCGAGGGGTGTTCTCCCTCACTTGCAGGGCTGTTGCAGTTGCTTGTCGTTATCCCTTAATTTCTCAAGGAGAGTTCGATGCTACGTCAATTAGCCATAGGTTCGGCATTCGCGGTACTCGCAGCAGGTAGCGCCTGGGCAGGCGAGTACGGAACCCCGGCCGAAGCCAAGGCCATGCTCCAGAAAGCGGTCGCCGCCGTGAACGCCGACAAGGCGCAGGCGCTGGCAATGTTCACCAAGGGCGAAGGCGGCTTCAAGGACCGGGATCTCTACCCCTACTGCGGCGGTCCTGATGGCAACTTCACCGCCCATCCGTCACTCGTCGGCAAGAGCCTGAAGGATCTCAAGGACAAGGCCGGCAAGCCACTGGGCGTCGAGGTCTATGCTGCCGCCAAGGATGGGGTGATTGTCGAGGTTTCGTACATGTGGCCGCGTCCCGGCCAGACCGATCCGGTGAACAAGGTGGCCTACGTGACCAAGGTCGGCGATCAGGTCTGCGCGGTCGGCTATTACAAGTAGATTCCTCGCCGCCGGATCCGCGGCCTTGCTGGCCACTGGCCTGGCGCCGCGGTCGGCGAAAAGAATCAACCCCGCTACGGCGGGGTTTCGTTTGCGTGGTCTGCGGCCCGCAGGCAGCCGCATGGCCATGGCGCCAGGCGATCCTGACCGGCTTCGTCAGGACGCCAGCCGGTACTTGCTCCGTAGGCGGCTCAGTAGACTTCCGGAATGAAGGTCTGATCGGACATCGGCGGCCGTACGTAGCCGATTTCCTCCTGCCGGGGCGGCAGGACGATAGGCTCGGGCGTCAGGTCCTCGTAGTCGATCATGTTCAGAAGATGGGTAATCACGTTCAGGCGGGCGCGCTTCTTGTCGTCGCCGTCGACCACATACCAGGGCGCCTGCTTGATGTCCGTGTGCGCGAACATGTTGTCCTTGGCACGCGAATATTCGACCCAGCGGGCGCGTGACTGCAGGTCCATCGGGCTGAGCTTCCAGTGTTTTTCCGGATGGAAGATGCGTTTCTGGAAACGGCGCTCCTGCTCCTCGTTGCTGACCGAGAACCAGTACTTGATGAGGATGATGCCGCTGCGCACGAGCATGCGCTCGAACTCCGGGCAGCTGCGCAGAAACTCGCGGTATTCCTCGTCGGTGCAGAAGCCCATCACCCGCTCGACGCCGGCCCGGTTATACCAGCTGCGATCGAAGAGCACCATTTCGCCACCGGCAGGAAGGTGCTGCACGTAGCGCTGGAAATACCACTGGCCGGTTTCCCGGTCGGTCGGTGCCGGCAGCGCGGCGACGCGGGTGACCCGCGGGCTGAGGCTTTCGGTGATGCGCTTGATCGTTCCGCCCTTGCCGGCGGCGTCGCGTCCCTCGAAGATGACGACGACTTTCAGCTTCTTGAACTTGATCCATTCCTGCAGCTTGACGAGTTCGACCTGCAGCTTGGCCAGTGCTTTTTCGTAGGTCTTCGTCTTCAGCGGCGTCTTGCGCGTGCTCTTGACGCCCTCCACTTCCTTGTTCGTTGCCCCGGCAGACTGCTGCGCAGCCGGTTTTGCTTTCGCTGCCTTCACGCCTTTCTCCTCCTTGGTTTTTGCCTTCACCGGCGCCTTCTTCGGTTCTTCCGCAGCCACCTTCGCTGCCGGCTTGGCTGCTGCGGCAGCCTTGGTGGTGGTTTTGGCCGGAGCGCTGGCCGGAGGCGCGGCCTGGTCCACGGTCACGCCTCCGGTAGTGGCTTGATCGCTTGTTGGTACGACCTCTGCTTGCTCGGTATTGACTTCACTCATTGATGCCTCCTTGGTGTGGCTAAAAAGCGGATGGGGGATGAAAGCGTGCCCTGGCAAGGGTGCGGCCGTTGAAGGGGAGGTCTTCTTCCCTTGCCGACAACGTCAGGGCAAGCGGAACACCGCGGACTGGCAGCGCCGGCGGATGCGTTTGCGCGCCACACGATTGTTCCGAGCAGCTCAAGCGTCCCTGCACGCGGCGCGGGATGTCAGCAGCACGCGTCGCGCAGCGCGCGCCGTCCCTGGGGCGAGGCTGCGGGGCCACGCGACGGCGGTATTCTCGCGGTTTGCTGGATCGGACAATCCAATGCGCTCTTGAATTGCTGGCATGCTTCTTTTCCTCGTTGCGCCTGAACGGCCGTGGTCGGCAATTATCATTCATTTTGCTGCGGAAATGAACATTGTTCTGCACGAAACGTGCAATTTGATCCAGGCACTACAAAAAAGTTCGGGGGCGGTGATTGCCGAGGCGCTCCTGGCGGGCAAAACGGGGCCCACCCTGGCGGCATTGCCGCTGCGCGCAGTGCCCGATGGCCGGCCTTCGTGCTCGGGCTGGCGCGGTGCCGTGGTCGATCGCGTGGCACGAAAAAAAAGCGCCAGCTGGGCTGGCGCTCGTCGAGGTTTTCGCAGTATCGGGGGAGCAGGCCGGCGTTGTGCTCAGGCTTGCTTACTCTCGGCCCAAATCCGGGCGCGTGGCCGGTGTCGGCGACGAAGCTGCCGGAGGGCGCTCGGGGATGCCTGGCTCTCAGGAGGCCAGTTTGGCGAACGCCTCGATGACTGCGGGGGGGGCCTGGACCATCTCAATCAGGACGCCTTCGCCGCCGATCGGGAATTCGTCATTGGCTTTCGGATGCATGAAGGTGATGTCAAAGCCGGCGGCGCCCTTGCGGATTCCGCCCGGCGCGAAGCGCACGCCGTTGGCCGAAAGCCATTCGACCGCCTTCGGCAGGTCGTCGATCCACAGGCCGATGTGGTTGAGCGGCGTGACATGCACGGCCGGTTTTTTCTCGGGATCGACCGGTTGCATCAAATCCACTTCGACCTTGAACGGGCCGGAGCCGATCGCGGCGATGTCTTCGTCGACGTTCTCGCGTTCGCTGACGAAATTACCGGTGATTTCCAGGCCAAGCATGTCGATCCATAGCTTGCGCAGTTTCATCTTGTCGGGAGCGCCAATGGCGATTTGCTGGATACCGAGGACTTTGAAGGGACGTTGGCTCATAGGGGGTTCTTTCTCTGTGGCTAAAGGGAAAAAGCGCTCGCTGCGCGACCTCAGTCGCGAGCAGAACGACGTATGGCGGTGGCAGCTGCAATCTCGCCACCGCGGGAAAACGCTTCGACATTCTCTTCGATGGTATCAGGGTCGTACACATAATTCACCATCAGTCCGTAGGACTGCTGGCTGCCGCGTGCGGAGGTGTCGGCCAGGTAGTTGAGGCGTTCGATGCGCGCGCCGTTGCCGAGGTGAAAGCGGGCGACCGGGTCGTACGGTTGCTCGCCCTTGCGGGCCAATAGCAGGTAGCGTGCGGCGAGGCGTGTGAGGCCATTCTGCAGGGCACTGGACAGCCGCTCGTCAGCGGCCCAGTTTGGTGCAGAAAGCAGTGGCGCAAGGTCGCTGGCGCTGGCAATTGGCGCCATCCCCGGCGGCAGCCGGCGCGCGATCTTGGCCCGCTCCGAGTCGGGGAATGCTTTTTCCCAGGCGTCCGGCTGGCTCTCGGCCCAGCGTCTGAAGGTGGGCAGCGGCGAAAGCGTGGCAAAGCTGGTCAGGCGCGGGTAATCCCGCTTCAGGTCGTCGACCACCCGCTTGAGCAGGAAATTTCCGAACGAGACGCCACGCAGACCCGGCTGGGTGTTGGAGATCGAATAGAAGATCGCGGTACTGGCACGCTGCGCATCGAAAACCGGTGCTTGTTCGTCGAGCAGGGCCTGGACGTTGTCGGCGAGGTGCTCGGTCAAGGCGAC
>LBIU01000275.1 GCA_000987445.1 Candidatus Accumulibacter adiacens
GCGCTGATCGCCATTGCCAACGACGTCATCGCACTCGGCAGCCTGCCCTGGGTATCGCTGGTTCTCGCCGGCACCTTCGGTACCTACGGCCTGGTGCGCAAGAAACTACCGGTAGACTCGATCTCCGGGCTGTGGCTGGAAACCCTGGCCATGCTGCCCGTCTGTGCCGTCTATGCACTGTGGCAGGCACAGAACGGCCATGCCGTATTCACCGGCCACGACCTGCGCACCGCCCTGCTGCTGGCTGGCGCGGGGGCGCTCACGGCGCTGCCGCTGATGGCCTTCGCCGCCGCCGCGCAGCGACTCGACCTGGCAAGCGTCGGAATGCTGATGTACATCAATCCGACGCTGCAGTTTCTCACCGCGGTCTGGATTTTCGGCGAGCCGATGCAAAGCGAGCGGCTGTTGAGTTTTGCGCTGATCTGGCTGGGCCTGCTGGTCTTCAGCTGGAGCGCGTGGAAGAAGTACCGGCAAGCGGCCTGAGCCGGACTTCCCGGGCTAGGCGCGCCTGAGCCGCTGCGGACTCAACATGGCCGCCGAAAAGCCGAACTCGGCGAGCGGCGCGGGAATCGGCTGGCCACGCAGCAGCGCGGCACAGCTTTCCCCCATCGCCGGCGAAGTCTGGATTCCGTAGCCGCCCTGCGCGGCGACCCAGAAAAACCCGGATTGGACCGGATCGAAACCAGCCACCAGGTCGCCATCGGCGACGAAGGATCGCAAGCCGGCCCAGGCGTGGCTTGGACGGCGAATGCGCAGCGTCGTCACCTGTTCGATGTTGAAGATGCCGGTCGCGATGTCCAGTTCTTCGGCCTGAACGTCATGCGGTGGAACCGGGTCGGCGTTGGCCGGCGATCCCAGCAACAGGCCGGCATCGGGCTTGAAATACCAGTCTTCGGCAATGCCAATGGTCAATGGCCAAGGCCTCGTGTCCAGGTTTTCGGGCGGCGCGAAGAGAAACGCCGAGCGCCTTCTCGGCTGCAGCCCGATAGGGGCCACGCCGGCCAGTGCCGCCAGCTGGTCCACCCAAGCCCCGGCGGCATTGACCAGCACCGGCGCGGCATACTGTTGCCCGCCGGCGTCGAGCCACCAAAGATTCCGGCGACGCTGCACAGCGCCGACTTCGGCGCCGCAAACGACGACACCGCCGTTCTCGCGCAGGCCACGCAGGTAGCCCTGATGCAGGGCATGCACATCGATGTCGGCGGCGCCCGGGTCAAAGATCGCGCCGATCACTTCTTGCCGACGCAGCACCGGCAGCATGGCACAGGTCTGCGCGGGCGAAAGCAGCTGCAGGGGTTCGCCAAGGGCAGAAAGCGCTTGCCATCGGGCACGCAGCAGTTCCTCCTGGCCGCAGGTCGCGACGATCAATGCCCCACGTGGCGAGAGCAGCGGATGAGGGCTGAAACCCGGCGGGGGAGCGT
>LBIU01000276.1 GCA_000987445.1 Candidatus Accumulibacter adiacens
GGCTTGTTGGGCAGCGCTTCCCGGCGGCAGCTTCCCTTGCGGCTCCTGCTGCAGCTGTGCCTTGCTGTAGCGCCCCTCGACCCATTCTGCCTGATGCGCTTCGTAAAACATACCGCTCTGGACGATCGCCTGTTTGAGCAAGGGTACCAGTGCTTGCGCGGCGCCCAGCGGAGCGGACGCGATCGGTTGATTGCCGTTGAGGGCCAGTGGCGGTGCGCTCCCATTCGCGTCGCGCGGACCAGCAAGCAGGGTGCCGATCAGTTGCCCGGTACGGCTCAGTTGGGTCGCCGAGGCTTCGTTAGCCGCCTTGCCTCCCTCTGCGGCGCCGCGGGCAATGACGGCCAGGGTCAGTTTGCCATTGCTCTCGGCGACTTCGAGCTCAATGGCGTCGCCGCTCTTGGCGGCGAAGGGCAGGGCGAGCGTCACCTGGCGCTGATTGATCAGCGCGCGGTAGGTGCCGTTGGGAAGCAGGGCCTGGACTTCGGCCAGCAGCCGTTGACCAGCGACCAGTCCGGGCAGCTTGTCGGCAATTTCCTGCGCCGGCGGCGCGGGTCGCAGCGCGAGGTCGGCCGACGGCTGGAGGCGGTTGGGGATCTCCAGGGGGATCATTATGTCAGGCGCCTGCTGGCGCTTCGCGCAGGACGACCCTGAGTTCGTTCATGCGCCGCGCGACCAGCGGCCGGATACGCGCATCGCAGTGCAGGCAGGCTTCGATCAGCAGGCGCGCACGCGCCTGCTCGGCTGTTGCCAGCTGGCTGCTGCTCGCGGGGTCGGGCAGGCTCTCCGATAGCGTGCGCCGTTCGGCCTCACGAGCGGCGAGCGTCTGCCAGTCCTCCTCCTGTGCTGCGCCAAGCATGGCCTCGGAGAGCGCAAGCAGTTGTTCGAGCGCCTTCAGCGACACCGTCATGCGACCGCTTGCTGCTCCGCCTGCGGGGAGATTTGTCGCCAGGCGCCATGCACTTCTTCGAGCAGGGCGGCGACTTCTTCCAGCGCCCGCAGATCGTTGTCCAGGTTGGCGTGCAGCAGGCGCACCACCAGGTAGTCGTAGAGGGCATTCAGCCGTTCGGCCAGTTCGCCTCCCTGTTCCAGATCGAGACTCACTTTCAGCCCGTTGCCGATGATGTCGATGGCTTTCGAAATGGCCTCGCCGCGGGCGGCAATCTTTTCCTGTTGCATGGCGGCGCGGGCATTGCCGATCGCCGCCTGGGCGCCAGAGAAGAGCAGCAGAATCAAGCGGTGCGGGTCGGCGACCTCGATGGCGGCGTCGATACCGACCTTCTGATAGGCTGAAATCGCGGTGCGTGCATTGCCGAACATTTAGGACCCCTGATAGAAGTTGGGTAGCGTGGCGAGTTGCTGCTCGAGAAAAGTGCTGGTCTTGGTCATTCCGGCGATGAGCACGTCCAGCGAGGTGAATTGCCTGCGGTAACGCGCTTCGATTTCGGTCAGCCGGCTTGAAATCACTTCCGATTGTTTGCCCAGATTGGCAATGGACGCACTCAGTCCGGCGCTGCGGGCGGCAATCAGGCCGCTGCTGCCGATCATGCCGTCGGCGGCTGCCTTGAACGCGCCGCCATAGGCGGCGACAAGATTGGCCACGCCGCTCAAGTCGTCGCCGATCGCCGTGCTCAGGGCGGCCGCATCGACGGCCAGTTTACCGTTCTTCTGGAGGGTGACGCCGATGTCGGACAGGCGTTGCAGGGTGGCCCCGGAAAGCGCCGACGGGACATTGCCAAGCGCCGTACGAAAGGCGTTCTGCGCCGAGCGCAGGGTGCTTTCGCCGTTCAGGGCGCCCGCCTGCTTGGTGGCCGCATTGTAACTGCCGAGGCTGCTGGCGGTGGTTTGAAAATCGTTGAAAGCCTTGACCAGCGCGTTGACGCCGCTGCTCAGGCTGCTGTTGTCCTTGCTGATGCTCAGCGTGGTGCTGATTCCCGTCGCCGGCGCTTCCGGGCCTTTCAGCAGCGTCAGGGTGAGGCCGTCGATGGCTGTCGTGATGCTGTTGGTGACCCCTTCAACGGCAATGCCATTGAGCTTGAAGCTGGAGCCTTGAGCGGCCTGTGACTGGACAAAGGGATCGCTCAGCGGTTGGACCGCGGCATCCGGGTCATACGCCAGGCCGGCAATGCCGGCGAGCTTGATGAACTGGTTGCTGCCGGCGGCGTCGCTGGTCAATACCAGCTGCTTGCCAGCGGTGCCGTTGATCACCACTGCCGACACACCGGCGCTGGCGCTGTTGATCGCGTCGCGGACCTCCTCGGGCGAAGCGCCGTCGGCGATGCTGATGTCGGTGCTGGTGTGCGGGCTGGCGCCAGCAAGG
>LBIU01000277.1 GCA_000987445.1 Candidatus Accumulibacter adiacens
AGGAGCGTTCGTTTTCTGGTCGATACCGGCGCCACGATGGTCTCGCTCGGCGCCAGTGATGCGCGGCGGATCGGCATTGACGCCAGCAAGGGTCAGCCGGCGATGGTGAACACCGCCAATGGCCAGGCACGCGTGTCTCGAGTGCAGCTGAATAGCGTACGTGTTGGCGAGATTGTCCTGCACGGTGTTGATGCGCTCGTACATCAACAGGACATGCCTTTCGTGTTGCTCGGCATGACGTTCTTGAACCGCATGGAAATGCAGCGTGACGGTCAGACAATGACCCTAAGAAAGCGCTACTAGGAGGAGTCGGTAATGCGTCCGCACAGCAAGGAAGCAAGCATGTTGAGCCGCGAGCTCGACATCCTGATGGGCGAGCGGCAGAGGCTGCTGGAAGTGGTCGGTGCGGCAGCCGCACTGATCGCGTCGCTCGACAGCCGCGCGCTGCCACCGACGGCGATCAAGTCGGCAGATTTGGTGGCGACGACGATCAACGCCCTGTCGGAGGAGACTTTGCTTGACGCGCTGACGGCCGTGCGTGCAGAGATCGAGGACAGCGAGCCGGAAGACGGCGAGCGGGAAGGCGAGCGTGTCGTCAGCCATTGAAGCCTTGCCGGGCTGCGCAACAGAGGTCAGTGGCAAGGCCGTCGATCTGGATCGCTTGCGGCAGGTCTTGTCTGTCGAGCCGGCGCGCACACCCTATGTCCTCGAAGATGGCATTGGCGACGAAGAACTGTTGCCAGCGGCGGTGCTTTTTCCGATCGTTCGACGTAATGGAGAGGCGACGGTATTGCTGACGCAGCGCACCGCGCATCTGCGCGATCATCCCGGGCAGATCAGTTTTCCCGGCGGGCGTTGCGAAGCAAGCGATCCCTCGCCTGCCGCCACCGCGCTGCGCGAGACCAGCGAGGAAATTGGTCTCTCGTCGGCGCAGGTCGAAATCATTGGCTACCTACCCGAGTACCGTACTTCAACCGGTTTTCGTGTCACGCCGGTCGTGGCGATGGTGACCCCGCCTTTCGAGTTGCAGCTGGACGCCTTCGAGGTGGCGGAAGCGTTCGAGGTGCCTCTGTCTTTCCTGATGAATCCCGCCAATCACCAGCAGCATTCGCTTCATTACCGGGGCAAGCTGCGTCACTACTACGCGATGCCCTATGGCGATTACTTCATCTGGGGTGCCACTGCGGGCATCATCATGTCCCTCTATCGGGCCCTCGAGATCGCGGTCCGCTGACGGTCGTGACATGTGTGAGTCGCTGGCGCGACTTTGGCGTTAATCGAGAACCAGCGCGACTTTCTCGAGAAACTGTTCCACCTGCTTTCGGTCAGGGACCGCGCCGAGCGCCAGATGGAGTTGCCCGAAGTGCTGCCGCAGTTCGTCCAGAGTTTCCGATTTCTCGATATCTGCTGCCAGAGCGCCTGCATCTGCTCCCAGCAACTCGTGCAAGGTGCGAATCACGTAGCTCTTGGCAAGGCTGATGTCCTCGTCGGGCAGGGCCACCGGCAGGGCGGCGCCGGTGGACGTCGACAGCTGCCGAACGAAGCCACCATTCAACAACTGTGCGAGGTGCTGCCGGCCCTCTGAAGTTGAGCTGCACAGGGCCAGCAACTGTTCTCCCGTTCGCTGACCGTCGATCATGATCAGCATTGCCCGTACTCGTGACGGCAGGCGATGAGCACGGGTGGAGATCTCATCCAGACCCTTCGCTGTCTTGCTGAATACAGACGATAGTTCCATGCCAAAAAGCCTTCTGGAAGCGCTAGAGCGATTTTCCGAAAAGGGCTGTGCTTCTGCAAGCCCTCGCAAACCTGTGCCAACGTCCTCGTTAGACGACCGGATCATCGCCAGCTGTCTGGCGTACGCGATGCCGCTCACGCAAGATATCGGCACGAGTCTCCCAGGATGAGCCTCTTTCTTGCTGCTTGCCGTCCTGCCGCTTGGGCAGATGCGGGCGCTGCTCGTCTGGAACTGCAATGTTGTCGTGCGCGATGTGACGATGGGATTTGGGCCACCCGCGCCCTATTATACGGACATTCGGCAGGCGCTTGGCATGAGTGGGCGGGTGCTGGTGCGCACGGGGCTCGACGAGGGGCGCGACACGCCCATCGCCCGCCCATCGGACACCGAAGTGGCCCGACTGGCCATCGAAATGGCGAGAAGAGGTGATTGGCGCGCCATGTCGGCGTTTTTTAGGCGTGCGACGCTGTCTCCTGCCTTGCTGCGCCCCTAGCGCGGCGGTGCTTTCTCGGGCAAGCGCTTTCGCGACCGCTGCCGGGGCGAGCAGCAGCGATCGAGAAATCGGCGACTTAGGAGC
>LBIU01000278.1 GCA_000987445.1 Candidatus Accumulibacter adiacens
GACACCCTCGGCCACGACGCCGGGGACGCAGCGCTGGTCCATCTGACCACGGTGATTCGCGAGACGATGCGTCCGCAGGACACGGTCGCCCGCTTCGGCGGTGAGGAGTTCATCATCCTGCTTCCGGACACCTCGCTCGAGGACGCCCAGACGGCGCTGGTTCGCCTGCAGCGTGAGTTGACCCGACGAATTTTCCTGCACAACAACAACCGGCAGTTGATCACTTTCAGCGCCGGCCTCAGTGATTTTCGCGCCGGCGATACGCAGGCGTCGGCCAGCAAGCGCGCCGACGAGGCGATGTTCGCTGCCAAGCAGGCCGGCAAGAATCGCGTCTTGATCGCTTGACGCGCAAGCCTTGCCAAGCTTGCCGGGGTGCAAGTCCCGGCGTTACGCTCGTCCGCGGGCCGGGTCGGCCGCTGCGCCAGATGTGCCGGCCAGGACGCGCAGCACTTCCCCCGCGGCCAGCAGGCCGAAGGTGGCGGTGACGCAAACCGATGAACCGTAGCCGGCGCAGTTCAGGCCGCTGAGGGCGGGCGCCTGTTCGCACGCCGCGGCGGCTTCCGGGTAGCGTAGCGCTTCGTTCGAGAAGACCGCCGTGATGCCGAACTTCTTCCTTGCCTCGCGAGTGAAGGCGTAGTCCTTGCGCAGAAGCGAGCGCAGCCTGGCGAGCAGGGGATCCTGGATGGTCAAAGCCAGGTCGGCGATCTGAATGCGCGTCGGGTCGATCTGGCCGCCGGCACCGCCGGCGGTGATCAGCGGCAGCCCGCAGCGTCGCGCGCAGGCGATCATCGCCGCCTTGGTGCGCACCTGGTCAACCGCGTCGATCACGTAATCGAAGGGCCCTGCGAGGAGCGCATCGACATTCTCCGGGGTCACGAAATCCTCGACTTCCTCGACCACGCAGGCCGGATTGATGGCCTGGATGCGCTGCGCCATGGCGCTGACCTTGGCCTTGCCGAACTCCCCGTCGAGGGCGTGTACCTGGCGGTTGACGTTGGACTCGGCGACCATGTCCAGATCGATCAGGGTGATGCGGCCGATGGCCGAGCGCGCCAATGCTTCGGCAGCCCAGGAACCGACGCCACCGACGCCGACGACGGCGACATGGGCGCGCTGAAAGCGCGTCAGCGCAGCCGCGCCGTACAGGCGCGCGATACCCGCGAAGCGACGCTCCAGGTCGGCCGCGGCCAGATCAGTCATCGGTTTTCAGTGGCGCGCCGTATCACCTGATTGAAGGGCTCGATCCATTCCGGCGCAAATTGCTGGTCGCAGGCATTGACTTCGGCAATGGCCCGCAAAAGCGAACGCTTGCGACCGCGCTCGGCGTGTTTCAGCATCACCGCCTCGAAAGCATCGACAATGGCCAGTACCTTGGCACCGGGGCATATTTGTTCGCCTTTCAGCCCGCCCGGGTAACCATTGCCGGAGGACGTTTCATGGTGTTGGGCGACCATTTCGGCGGCGGCCGACCAGCCGTCCATGCGCGCCAGCAGGCCGGCTGCGTGCGCCGGATGCGCGCGCATGATGCGTTGTTCTGCGGCGGTCAGGGAACTGGCTCGAAGCCACACCGACTCGGGCAGAAACATCATGCCGACGTCGTGCATGTAAATGGCGGCTTCGAGTTGCAGCGGGTCAATCGGGTCACCGGCCATCTGATTGGTTTCCAGTGCCAGGCGCAGGATGCGCATGGTTCGGCCCTCGAAACGCGGCGAGCGCATTTCGAACTGATTGGCCAGGGTCAGGAAGAAAAGCAGGTCGTCGGCCGCCCGTAATCTGTCGCCATCGCTCGGGGTTTTCTTGCTTTCGGAGGCCATGACCGGGATTGCCACCGGGCGGTTGCCGGTCACCGCTTCGATCACTGCCGCGACGCAGGCGTCCAGGCCGGACGGCGTTGCCGCGGCCAGCCTTTCCAGTCCCTCGATCAGACGTTCCAGTTGCAGTCCAGCGAGTGCTTGCCCCGAGGAAAGCCGCTCAACCGCCAGTTCCAGGCGATCGACCGTCAATAGCACGGCTTCGGCGATGGCATCGGTGAACGGTAGATCGCCGTTGCGCACCCGCACCAGCACCGACTCCATCGGGTGAACAATGGCCACCGCCACTTCTACCCTGCACAGTGCTGCGTCGCCTTTGATGTTGTGCAGGGTGCGGAACAGGTTGCCGATGACCGCGCCTTCTGTGGGATGGTTGCGGAGGCGAGCGACGTCACGTTCGATCGTCGGTGCGTACTCCCACAGGATGTCGATGAACTCCTGCAACGCTTCCCTGTCTGTAACGACCGGTTCACCGAGCGTTGATGCATCCATTGTTCGAGGTCCTTGATATTCTTTTCATCATTTTACCGGATCACACCTTGGGCCAAGTTATCCATATAATTTATGGGGTCTCGCAATCCGTTGCCGCCTTGCCTTCGCAAATATGCCGCAGAACTAGCCCCTGCGGCGCGTCGTGGACACTTGGCATAATGCGGGGAAATGGTCCTTTCAAGGGATTGCTGGGCTAAACTGCGCTTTTTTTCGTTCACAAGGATTTCCCATGCCTATTGTCACCACCCCCAGCGGTCTGCAGCTTGAGGACATCATTGCCGGCAGCGGCCCGGTTGCGTGTTCCGGACAGCACGTCATCGTGCATTACACGGGCTGGCTCGCCGATGGTACGAAGTTCGACTCCAGCGTCGATCGCAACGAGCCCTTCCGTTTTCCGCTCGATGGAAAGCACGTGATTGCCGGTTGGGAAGAGGGCGTCCCGGGAATGTGCGTGGGCGGCGTTCGCCGGCTCACCATCCCCGCCGATCTCGCTTATGGTGCGCGCGGCGCTGGCAACCTGATTCCGCCGCACGCCAAGATCATTTTCGAAATCGAGTTGCTGGACATTGCCTGATTGATGGCCGAGCGGCCACGCAATACCCGGGGCGCAACGCCGCCAGCACCCGGAGCACCTGCAACGCGGGCGGCGGCAACTCGCCGCGGCGGTCGTTCGAGCGAGCCGCCAGCTGCCGCGTCGGAGGTCTCCCGCGCGCCACCCAACGAGGTCAAGGTGCAGCCAAGAGTGCGCCGGATCCCGGCGCGCTCGGCCGCGGCGATTGCGCAGATCGAGCACACTCCGGTGCCCGGTCGTCCGTCCCTGTCCGCGAAGCCTGCCGCCGTCGCAGGCAGCGCTCCACAGACCACCGGTATCCGGATCTCCAAGCTGATGGCCGAGCGAGGCCTGTGTTCGCGTCGCAACGCCGACGAATATATTGCCCGTGGCTGGGTTTTCGTCGATGGCCGCCGGGTCAGCGAACTGGGCACCCGCGCCGATCCGGCGGCGGTGATCGTCCTCGACAAGGAAGCGCAGGCGCACCAGCAAAGCCGCATGACGATCCTGCTGCACAAGCCGATGGGCTATGTGTCCGGGCAGCCGGAGCCTGGCTACACGCCGGCGGTTGCCCTGATTCAGCCGGAAAACCAGCTCTGCACACCGGACACACCGGTATTCCATCCGTCCTGCTTGAAGGGTCTGGCCCCTGCTGGCCGTCTGGATATCGATTCGACCGGCCTGCTGGTGCTGACTCAGGATGGTCGCGTGGCGCGCCAGCTGATCGGTCAGGAGAGCCGCGTCGACAAGGAGTATCTGGTTCGTGTCGAAGGGTCGCTTGACGCCAGGGGCCTGGCACTGTTGAATCATGGCCTCAGCCTGGACGAGCGCAAGCTGAAACCGGCCAAGGTCGAGTGGCTGAACGACGATCAGCTGCGCTTCGTGCTCCGCGAGGGACGCAAGCGTCAGATCCGGCGCATGTGCGAGCTGGTCGGCTTGCGCGTCAGCGGCCTCAAGAGAGTTCGCATCGGCGCCGTCCGCCTGGCGGACCTGCCGGTCGGGCAATGGCGCTTCCTGCGGCCGGACGAGGTGTTTTGATGCCCGGCCAGTGCTGCCTGGTTCTGCGGGCGCTGGCTGCAACCTCTCGGCAATTGCCGCGATTCACCCTGAAACTTTGTTCAGTACGGAGCAAGCACCCATGTTCGATCTTTTCAAGTCAGCGCCGTTCAGCGATCCGCAGCTTGGCGAACTCTTGCGCTCCCGCGGGCATTGGCGCGGGTCGATCAGCCTCGGCAGCGACGAAAACATGCCGTTGGCGATCTCTGGTACGCGCAGCGAGCCCGACGCGCCGGCCTTGCAGGCGGCTCGCGAACTCGCCGCGCAGTTTGCCGGCTGGCGGCCAAGCATCGAACAGGCTCTGTTGGAACATTACGGCCCTTATGCCGAGTCCCTGGCCAGGGGTGAGCTGAGCGAGACGGGCGCGGCTTTCCCGAAGCTGGCGGACGCCAGTGAGGTCTGGGGGGCGGTGTCGCTGGTGGCCGTCTCGGTGGCCGTTGTGGAGGGCAAGGTGCGCACCGAACTGGCCTACACCACCCTCTGGGATGAAGAACACACGGTTGGCGCCTGTTTTGAGGACGGTGAGTTCGTCGAACTTTGTGGCAGCGTCGTGCCGGTCTGAACGCAGCATTCTCGGCAGGCCGAGCGGCGGAGGTCTGTGCTCCGCCGCCGGGCATTCCGCATTCGGCAGGCAGCATTCAGCATTCAGCGTTCAGCGTTCAGAGAAAGACCGGCTCGGGCAGGAGCTCGACGCCGAAGCGTGCACGGACATCGGCCTGAACCGCGTGCGCCAGCGCCAGCACCTCGGTGCCGCGTGCGCCGCCGCGGTTGATCAGTACCAGCGCCTGCTTCTCGTACATCCCGACGCGGCCCAGATCCCTGCCTTTCCAGCCGCTGTGCTCGATCAACCAGCCGGCCGCCAGCTTGACGCGGCCGTCGGGCTGCGCATAGCGCGGCAG
>LBIU01000279.1 GCA_000987445.1 Candidatus Accumulibacter adiacens
TGCAGTTTGCCGGCGTGCCGGCTCAAGGTCCGCTGCCCGAGGCCGTCGACGACCATCAGCACGACATGCCGTGCGCGGGCCAGCTGCGCTGCCGACAGCAGGGACAGTGGCGGGTAGTCGCGGCGTGCGCTGCCGCAGGCGGTGGCGATGCTCTGCATCAGATTGACAATGCTGCCGCCAGCGTAGTCGGGGAGTAGCGTCGAGCTCATCGGGCAGGAATTCCAGCAAGCATCGGTCGGCCGGCCTAGCCTGCCGCTGGCGGGATGCCGCGGCCGGCGGCATAGCTGCCGGGCGCTTCCTCGATTACTTTCAGTGCCCGCTCGCCCGGCTGCCGCGCGACGACCAGGGTGTTGCCGCCCGCCTGCGCGAGTAGCCATTGTTGCCAGTCGGGCCACCATGAACCGCGGTGCCGCGTGGCGCCGGTCAGGAAGTCGTCTGCCTGCTCGGGCAGCGGGCTGCAGTCGTTGGTCCAGTAGCCATGTTGCCTGGCAGCGGGTGGATTGATGGTTCCGGCCAGGTGGCCGGAACCGCCGAGCACGAAGCGGACCGGACCGGCTGGCAGCTGCGCCCCACTGTAGGCGCTTTTCCACGGGGAAACATGGTCTTCGAGGGTGGCCAGGAAATAACACGGCAGCTTGACCCGCGAGACGTCGATGTCCACGCCGGCGAGAGAAACCCCGCCCGGCTGGCATAGTTTGTTGGCCTGGTAGAAGTTCTCCACATAGAAGCGGTGCAGTGCCGTCGGCATGCGCGTCGCGTCGGCGTTCCAGTGCAGTTGCTCGAGTGGCAAGCGATCCCTGCCAAGCAGGTAGTTATTGACCACGAAGGACCAGATGAGGTCGTTGGCGTGCAGCATCCGGTAAGTGCTCGCCAGCGCCGCGCCGTCCCGGCCCTGGGAGCGGGCGCCCTTGCTCTTCGCGGCGGGTACTGCGTCGGCAAGCGTCGCCAGCTCGCCGGGTTCGGAAAAATCGATCAGTGCTCCCAGGAAGGTTGCGGAAGCGGCGCGCTTGTCGCGGTGGGCGGCCATCCAGGCGAGGGTGGCCATCAGCAGCGTGCCGCCGAGGCAGTAGGCGACGAGATCGATCTGCTTCTCGCCGGTCGCCTGTTCGACGGCGTCGATGGCCGCCAGCACGCCGTCGACGAGATAGTCGGCAAAGCTTTGCTCGGCCATTCGCGGGTCGGGGTCGACCCAGCTGATGATGAAAGTCGTGAAGCCCTGTTCGCTTGCCCAGCGGACGAAGGAGTTGCTGCCGCGAAGGTCGAAGACATAGTACTTGTTGATCCACGGCGGCACGATCAGCAGGGGCTTGCGGTGTTGATGGCTGCCGGCTGGCTGGTACTGGATCAACTGCAGCAGCTGGTTCTGATAGATCACCTTGCCAGGGGTGCTGGCCAGGTCCTTGCCGAGACGCAAGCCGCCATTGTCGCCGGGCCGCAGCCAAGCCAGTCCTTGCTCGTCGCCTGCGGCCAGATCCTTGAGCAGGCGCTTCAAGCCCTTGAGCAGGTTCTTGCCCTTGCTGTCTACCGTTGTGCGCAGGACTTCGGGATTGGTGAGCGCGAAGTTGGTTGGCGAGAGGGCGTCGATGTATTGCCGAGTGAGTGCCTTCACCCGTTGCTGGGTGGCGTCGTCGAGCCCCTCGGCGCTGGCCGCCGCCTGCTGCAGGTGGCGAGCCGTGATCAGGTACGACTGCTTGATGAAGTCGAAGAGGAAGTTGTCCTCCCAGGCTTCGTCGCCAAAGCGCAGGTCATCCGGGTCCGGGCTGGCAACGGCGTGGAAGGGCATGCCCATTCGGCGTAGCGTGCTCTGCTGCCAGAGATGGATATGGTCGCGCATCATCTCCATCTGCGTTTGCGCCACTCGGTAGGGGCTGGCCAGCAGGCGTGCCGAGAGATCCATGAACGCCCTGGCGAGCTCGAATTCCTCGCTGGGAAACCAGATGCCTTTCCTGGCCGTCTTCTTCATGTGCCGACGCAGCAGCCGCGACGCGCGCTGGGCGACTTCCAGGTAGCTGTTGGCGACCTCTGTGGGTGCAGGCAGGGATCGGTCTTGGGCACTCGCTGGCGGCAATGTCATGGTCAGTGTCCTGCGGGTTTTCCTGGTGGCCCGGCGGCACCCTGCGTTCTGACGAAGCGGATCAGGCCGTCGTCGTCCTCGATGCGCAGCAGTCGGCCGGCGTGTTCGAGCCAGTTGAGATGGGCGATGGCCTCACCCATGGCGAACATCGTCTGATGGGTGTCGAGATCGCGCGCGAAGAGGGTCATCAACAAGTCGGCCGCGCTGCGCGGGCTGGTGCACTGTTCTTCGAGAAGCTGCAGTCGCTCTTCGTGATGGGCGTGCAGGGCATTGACCCGGTTTTCGATGCCGTGGAAAGGCAAGCCGTGCGACGGCAGCACCAGCGTCTCGGGAGGCAGTTCGCGGTAGCGGTCGATCGAGTTCAGGAAATCGCTCAGCGAATCGGCCAGCGGGGTGACGGCGAAGACGCTGATATTGGTCGAGATCTTGGGCAAGAGCATGTCGCCGGAAATCAACACCCCCAACTCACGACAGTAGAGCGCCGCGTGTTCCGGCGAGTGCCCGAAGCCGAGGCGAATCTGCCAGCGGTGCCTGCCGATGCGCAGCTCGTCGCCGCCAAACAGGCGCTGGTAACTGGTCGGCAGGCTCGGTACGCCGCGGTTGTAGTTGCCGCTGCGAC
Source organism: Candidatus Accumulibacter adiacens (assembly GCA_000987445.1). GTDB lineage: Bacteria > Pseudomonadota > Gammaproteobacteria > Burkholderiales > Rhodocyclaceae > Accumulibacter > Accumulibacter adiacens. Next base: position 2,694 of record LBIU01000279.1, read on the forward strand.
GTTCCAGCGCCGCACAACGGTCGGCGTCGAGTCCGTGCGCGTGAAACTGGCGCAGCATTGGTTGATTGCCGTGCCCGCCGATTTCGTGCCAGACGGCGTGCGCGGTCAGATACTCGCCCAGCGTCATGCACACCGGCGCGCCGGTCTGTTCCTGCAGCCAGGCGGCGAGGCCGAGGTGATCGGGGTGAAAGTGGGTGACGATGATGCGTACGATGTGCCCACCACGCGCCGTCTTGCCCAGCCGGGAAAGAATCGTCTGCCAGCACGCCTTGACCGTATCGAGGGCGAAACCGGTATCGACAATCGTCCACCCGTCGTCGTCCTCGAGCAGCCAGAGGTTGATGTGATTCAGCGCGAAGGGCAGCGGCATCCGCAACCAGTGGATGCCGGGAGCGACCTCGAAGGTGTCTCCGGCCGCTGGCGGGGTGGCAAAAGGGTAGTCGGGGAGCATTGGGCCGTGGATTGTAAAAACGTCTGAAATCTATAAACTTGGCCGTTCAGGAGGCTGGCCCCTGATGGCCTCTGCAGCGAAACATTCTACACGTGATCAGACTCTGGACAGCCCCGCGGTGGACCAGCAAGCGACGACCTTCAGCATTTCCGATCTGGCGCGAGAGTTTCACATCACGCCGCGAACGATCCGCTTCTACGAAGACCAGGGTCTGCTTTCGCCGATGCGCGAGGGGCGGACGCGCGTCTTCACGCGCCGTGACCGTACCCGCCTGAAGCTTGCCCTGCGCGGCAAGCGGCTGGGCTTCAGTCTGGTCGAGATTTCCTACCTGATCGGTATGTACGACCGCGCGCGCGACAAGAATACGCAGTTGTCGGAGTTCTTGAACGGCCTGCAGCAGCGCAAGGAGGCACTGCTGCAGCAGCGCGAGGACATCGAGGCGGTGCTGCAGGAAGTCTGCAACTTCGAGCAGCAATGCCGGGAGCTGTTGCTGACTCGTGCGGCCAGCGAGTCGAGCAGCCAAGCGGTCGGCAAAGCCGCCAGCAAAGCGGCGAAAGCCGACAAGGTGGCTTGAGCGCGCCGCGCGAAATTAGTTGACGTTTACGTCAACGTAACTTTAAATGGCGGCCATGCACAAAGCTCAGGATGCCGATTTCGCCGACCGTGTTCGCGCCAGCTTCGCTCGCCAGCGGGCGATGGCGCTGATCGGCGCCAGCATGCCGGTGATCGAGCCCGGTTACACCGAGATCCACTTGCCGCACAGAGCGGAGATCACCCAACAGCATGGCTACATCCATGGCGGGGTGGTGGGCATGATTGCCGATTCGGCGGCCGGTTACGCCGCCAGTACGCTGACCACTGCCGAAACGAGCGTGTTGACCGTCGAGTACAAGCTCAACCTGCTGGCGCCGGCCGAAGGCGATCTGCTGATTGCCGAGGGATCGGTGGTCCGCTACGGGCGGACGCTGATCGTTACCCGCGCCGACGTGTTTGCCGTGTTGCATGGTCGCAAGCGCATGTGTGCCCTGATGCAGCAAACGATCATGGCGGTGCACGGAAAGCACCCGCGCTAGTGCGAGTACATTGCCAAGCCCACCCAAGGAGCGAAAGACATGGAATATCCGAGCCTCAACTTTGCGCACGGCGAAACGATCGACATGCTGCGGGAAAGCATCCGCGGCTTTGCTGCTGACGAGATCGCGCCGCGCGCCGAGGCCATCGATCGCGACAATCTGTTCCCCGCCGACCTGTGGCGCAAGCTGGGCGACATGGGGCTGCTCGGGATGACCGCTGACGAGGAATATGGTGGCACCGGGCTCGGCTATCTGGCGCATATCGTCGCCATGGAAGAGATCTCGCGGGCCTCGGCGAGTGTTGGCCTCTCCTATGGAGCGCACTCCAACCTCTGCGTCAATCAAATTGGTCGCAACGGCAACGCGGCGCAGAAAGCACGCTACCTGCCGAAGCTGATTTCCGGCGAGCATGTCGGCGCGCTGGCGATGTCCGAAGCCAATGCCGGTTCCGACGTGGTGGGCATGAAGCTGTCCGCCGAAGCCAGGGGCGATCACTTCCTGCTCAACGGTGGCAAGATGTGGATCACCAATGGCGGTGATGCCGATACCCTGGTGGTGTACGCCAAGACCGATCTCAGCGCCGGACCGAAAGGAATCACCGCGCTGATCGTCGAAAAGGGCATGCAAGGCTTCTCCTGTGGCTCGAAGCTCGACAAGCTCGGCATGCGTGGCTCGAACACCTACCCGCTGTTCTTCGACGATTGCCAAGTGCCGCTGGAAAATGTGCTCGGCCAGGTCAACGGCGGTGTGCGGGTGCTGATGAGCGGTCTCGACTACGAGCGCGCGGTACTCGCCGGTGGCCCGCTGGGGATCATGGCCGCGGCCATGGATCTGGTGCTGCCCTACCTGCACGACCGGCAGCAGTTCGGGCAGGCGATCGGCGAGTTCCAGCTGATGCAGGGCAAGGTCGCCGACATGTACACCACTTTCAACGTCTGCCGGGCCTACGTCTATGCCGTCGGTCAGGCCTGCGATCGCGGCGAAACGACGCGCAAGGACGCGGCCGGTGCGATCCTCTACGCTGCCGAAAAAGCGACCTGGATGGCTGGCGAAACGATTCAGACACTCGGCGGCAACGGCTACATCAACGAGTATCCGGCCGGCAGGCTGTGGCGTGACGCGAAGCTCTACGAGATCGGCGCCGGTACCTCGGAGATCCGCCGTATGCTGATCGGCCGCGAACTATTCAGTGACACCCGTTGAGGCGCCATACCGCAAATGCCAGGCATTACGCCGTCCGCCCGGGGCACGGCGGCTAGCAGTACCTGCCGCCAGCGCTGCGCACCGTTCCAGCAACCCTCTGCCAGCCTTGGCACGCTGCTTTCAGGAAGATCATGACCATCACTCTGCGCCACCTTACCGCCGACGACAGCGCCGCTGTCGACCATGTCCGCCAGTTCTTTCGCAACTACGCCGCCTGGCTGGGCGTCGATCTGTCGTTCCAGGGCTTCGAGGAGGAAATGGCTTCGCTGCCGGGGGCCTATGCCGCTCCCGCCGGTCGCCTGTTCTACGCCGAGCGCCATGGCCAGCCGGCTGGCTGCGTCGGTATTCGGCCGCTCTCCGCCGGCCTCTGCGAAATGAAGCGCCTGTACGTCGAGCCCAGTCAGCGCGGTGCCGGCGTCGGCCTCGAACTGGCTCTGGCGGCGATCAAGGCGGCCAAGGAAATCGGCTACAAGCGGCTGTTGCTCGACACCCTGCCGGCGATGCGCGTCGCCGTCCGGTTGTATCGTGAACTGGGGTTCCACGAGGCGCCGGCCTACTACCAGACGCCGATCGAAGGGACGATGTTTCTCGCTCTCGATCTGCAGAACTGGACCGAGGAAGAGGTGGCCAACGAAAACCTCTTCCACCTCTTCGACTTCAATCGTGCCTGGTCGAACCGCATGCAGGAAAGCGATAGCGAGTATTTCCTGCGCCTGTCGCGGCTACAGACGCCGGAGTACCTGTGGATCGGCTGTTCCGATTCGCGGGTGCCGGCGAACGAGATCGTCGGCCTGCTGCCGGGCGAGATTTTCGTGCATCGCAACGTTGCCAACGTCGTTGTGCATACCGATCTCAACTGCCTGTCGGTGATCCAGTTCGCGGTTGATGCGCTCAAGGTGCGGCACGTCATGGTCGTCGGCCATTATGGCTGCGGCGGCGTCAAGGCGGCGCTCAATCGCGATCGCGTCGGCCTGGTCGACATCTGGCTGCGGCACGTCCGCGATGTCCATGACAAGCATCTGGCGCGTGTCGATGGTCTGCCGCCTGAAGACCGGCACGATCGCCTGTGCGAGCTCAACGTCCTCGAACAGGTGGCCAACGTCTGCCAGACCTTCGTTGTTCAGGACGCCTGGCAGCGCGGCCAGCCGCTGACCGTGCACGGCTGGATCTATGGTCTCAAGGACGGCCTGATGCGCGACCTCGGCTTTACCGTGCACCGCCAGGAAGATCTGCTACCCACCTATCTGACGGCCCTCGAAGCCTTGCAGGGCTAGCGTGGCGGCCTCCTTGTCAGCGGCCATGGAGCGCGTCGCTGCGTCGCCGGCGACCTACTTCAAACTGCTTGCCGTGGCCGCGCTGTGGGGAGCGACCTGGGTCGCAGCGCGCATCGCGGTCAGCGAGGCCGCACCGCTGGCCGTGGCCAGCTGGCGCTTCCTGCTCGCCGCGCTGGTCCTCGGCACGTTGCTGGTGGCTCGCGAAGGCTGGCCACGCTGGTCGCTCGCCGAGTGGCTGACGCTGACCATCATGGGCGCCAGCGGCATTTTCCTTTACAACGTCTGTTTTCTCTACGGCATGACCATGATCCAGGCCGGTCGTGGCGCACTGGTCGTGGCCCTGACGCCGGCCCTGATCGCCGCCAGCGACTGCCTGCTGTTCGGCGCGCCGATGTCGCCGGGCAAGGCGCTCGGCATCGGCCTGGCCGCTTTCGGCTGCCTGCTGGTGGTCACCAATGGTCATCCCTATCTGCTGATCGCCGGTGAGGTGGGCCTTGGCGAATGGCTGATCATCGGCTGCGCCGCGATGTGGACGATCTACACTTTTCTCGGGCGGCGCGGCACCCGCTCGCTGTCACCGCTGGCCATGACTTTCGGCGCCAGCGTGACCGGCTGGTTGATGCTGACCTGCGCGGCGCTGCTGCAGGGGTCGCTGTTCTCGCTGGCGGAAACGAGCTGGCGTGGCTGGAGTGCGATCGCCTTTCTCGGCCTTTTCGGCACCGCCCTGGCCTTTACCTGGTACGCCGAGGCGGTACAGCGCATCGGCGCGACGCGTTCGGCGGCGTTCATCAATCTGGTGCCGGTCAGCGCCGTTCTGCTGGGGGCCATCTTGCTCGGTGAACGCCTCGGGCTGGCGGTGCTGAGCGGCGGCGCGCTGGTGATTATCGGCGTCTACATGACCAATCGCGCCGGCGCGAAACTTGCGGCCGGTGCCAACTTCAAGGAGAAAGCTGCATGATTTTGACTCAGGAACAGGAGATGATCCGCGACTCGCTGCGTGAATTCGCACAGGAGCGACTGGCCCCCTTCGCCGGCGAATGGGACCGCAATCACACTTTCCCGGCAGAGGCCTTGCGCGAACTCGGCGAACTCGGCGCACTCGGGATGGTGGTTCCTGAAGAGTGGGGCGGGGCCGGCATGGACTACATGTCGCTGGTGCTGGTGATCGAGGAAATCGCCGCCGGTGATGGCGCCACCTCGACCATCGTCAGCGTCCAGAACTCGCTGGCCTGCGGGATCACCATGAAGTACGGTACCGACGAGCAGAAGGAAACCTGGCTCAAACCCCTGGCCAGCGGCGAGAAACTGGGCTGCTTCTGCCTGACCGAACCGCACACCGGTTCCGACGCCGCGGCGATCACCACCCGTGCCGATCGCGACGGCGACCATTTCGTGCTCAACGGCGTCAAGCAGTTCATCACCACCGGCAAGTACGGCCAGGTGGCGATCGTCTTCGCGGTCACCGACAAGGCCGCCGGCAAGAAAGGCATTTCATGTTTTCTGGTGCCGACCGATATGCCCGGCTACATCGTCGCGCGCATCGAGGAAAAAATGGGTCAGCGCGCTTCGGATACCGCGCAGATCCTGTTCGAGAACTGCCGCATCCCCGCTTCCTGCCTGCTTGGCAGGGAAGGCGATGGCTACCGCATTGCCCTGTCGAATCTCGAAGCCGGTCGCATCGGCATCGCCGCGCAGTCGGTGGGCATGGCCCGCGCCGCTTTCGAATGCGCGGTGCAATATGCCAAGGACCGCGAGACCTTCGGCAAGCCGATCATCGAGCACCAGGCGGTCAGCTTCCGCCTTGCCGACATGGCGACCCAGATCGACGCTGCCCGGCTGATGGTCTGGCGTGCGGCGACTTTCAAGGATGCCGGCAAACCCTGTCTCAAGGAAGCGTCGATGGCCAAGATGTTTGCCTCCGAAATGGCCGAGAAGGTCTGTTCGGACGCCATCCAGATTCTCGGCGGCTATGGCTACGTCAGCGACTTTCCGGTCGAGCGCATCTACCGCGACGTGCGCGTCTGCCAGATTTACGAAGGCGCCAACGACATCCAGCGGCTGGTCATCGGTCGTGCCGTTGCCGACGCCTGACATGAGCCGCCATGTGCTGCGGCCGGGAGCCGATTGCGCCTGGCTCAACGCCCAGTCGCCGGGGCATCTGCCCGGCTGGTTGGGAATGGAGGTGCTGGCCATCGAACCCGGCAAGCTGCGCGCCAGCCTGCTGATTCGGCCCGAGATGCTGGCGCCGAACGGCTTCCTGCACGCGGCGACAGTCGTTGCGCTGGCCGACACCGCGGCCGGCTACGCGACTTTCGCGCATCTGCCGGTCGGCGCCGACGGTTTCACGACCATCGAGCTGAAGACCAACTTCTTCGGCACGCTGACCGAAGGTGTCCTGCGCTGCGAAGCGACAGCGGTGCACTGCGGCCGCACGACGCAGGTCTGGGACGCCGAGGTGAGCAGCGAAGACGGCCGTCGCCTGGCACTTTTCCGCTGCACGCAGATGGTGCTGTGGCCGAAGGCCGGCGCGGCTGCGCTTGCGCCGTGACGCATTTGGACGATGACCACGGCGCCGTTCGGGAGATTCAGACCATGCCGGAACCCATCGACTTCTACTTCGACTTCTCGTCGCCGTACGGCTATCTGGCTTCCGAAAGGATCGACGAACTGGCTGCGCGCCACGGGCGCAAGGTCCGCTGGCGGCCGATTCTGCTCGGGGTGGTCTTCAAGCACACCGGTGCGGCGCCGCTGACCCTGGTGCCGCTCAAGGGCGAGTACTCGCTGCGCGATTTCGCCCGCTCGGCGCGTTTCCTCGGCGTGCCCTACACCCATCCGGCGAAGTTTCCCCTCGCCACGCAGCATGCGGCGCGTGCCTACTACCGGCTGCGCGATCAGGACGGCGGGCAGGCCTGGGAACGGGCGCGCGCTTTTGCGCAAGCGGTCTTTCGTGCCCTTTATGTCGATGGCCGCGATGTGTCCTCTCTCGAGGTGGTGCTTGACCTGCTTGCGACGCAGGGGGCTGACCGCGAAGCGCTGTCCCAAGCCCTCGCGGGCGCCGCGCTCAAGGAGCAGCTGAAAGCCGAATGCGCGGCGGCGCTGGCCATGGGCGTTTGTGGATCACCGTATATGATCGTGGACGGCGAGCCATTTTTTGGTGTTGACCGGCTGCCGCAGATGGAACGCTGGCTGACCTCTGGAGGTTTCTGATGCCTGTACTGCAAACGCAGCTCAACGCGCGAAGCGCCGATTTCAAGGCCAATGCCGAGGCCATGCGCGCGGTCGTTGCCGATCTGCGCGCCACCATTGCGCGCATTGCCCTCGGTGGTCCGGAAAGTGCGCGCCAGAAGCATCTGGCGCGAGGCAAGTTGTTGCCCCGCGAGCGGGTCAATGCGCTGATCGATCCCGGCTCGCCGTTTGTCGAACTGTCGCAGCTGGCCGCCTACGGCATGTACGGTGGTAGCGCCGAGAATCCCTTCGAGGTGCCGGCGGCTTCATTGATCACCGGCATTGGCCGGGTGAACGGCGTCGAGTGCATGATCGTCGCCAATGACGCAACGGTGAAAGGGGGCACCTATTACCCGCTGACCGTCAAGAAGCACCTGCGCGCACAGGAGATTGCCGGCGAGAACCGCTTGCCGTGCATCTATCTGGTCGATTCGGGCGGCGCTTTCCTGCCCATGCAGGAGGATGTCTTTCCCGACAAGGAGCATTTCGGGCGCATCTTCTACAATCAGGCCAATCTGTCGGCGGCCGGTATTCCCCAGATCGCGGCGGTGATGGGCTCCTGTACTGCCGGCGGTGCCTATGTGCCGGCAATGTCCGACGAATCGATCATCGTCAAGGATCAGGGAACGATCTTTCTCGGCGGCCCACCGCTGGTCAAGGCGGCGACCGGCGAAGTGGTCAGCGCCGAGGACCTTGGGGGCGCCGATGTGCATACGCGCGTCTCCGGTGTCGCCGATCACCTCGCCGAGAACGACGCGCATGCGCTGGCGATTGCCCGCCGTATCGTTGGCAACCTCAACTGGCGCAAGCGACCGCCGCTGGCCCTGAGTGAGCCGCGCGCACCGCTGTACGCGGCCGAAGAGTTGTACGGAGTGATCCCGAGCGATACCAAGAAGCCTTTCGACGTGCGCGAGATCATCGCCCGCATCGTCGATGGCTCGGATTTCGACGAGTTCAAGGCGCGTTACGGGACGACCGTCGTTTGCGGCTTCGCGCGCGTCTGGGGTTATCCGGTCGGCATCATTGCCAACAACGGCATCCTGTTTTCCGAATCCTCGCTGAAGGCTGCCCACTTCGTCGAACTCTGCGCGCAGCGCGGCATCCCGCTGCTTTTTCTGCAGAACATCACTGGCTTCATGGTCGGTCGCAAGTACGAAAACGGCGGTATTGCCCGTGACGGCGCGAAGATGGTGACCGCCGTCGCCTGTGCCCGGGTGCCGAAGTTCACGGTGGTCATCGGCGGGTCTTTCGGTGCCGGTAACTACGGCATGTGCGGCCGCGCCTACTCGCCGCGTTTCCTGTGGATGTGGCCGAACGCGCGCATTTCGGTGATGGGCGGCGAGCAGGCAGCGGCGGTTCTGGCAACGGTCCGGCGCGACGGCATCGAAGCGGCCGGCAAGTCGTGGAGCGCTGCCGACGAAGAAGCCTTCAAGGCGCCAATCCGCGCCCAGTACGAGGTTCAGGGTCATCCCTA
>LBIU01000280.1 GCA_000987445.1 Candidatus Accumulibacter adiacens
CCATCCGCTGGCCACCGTGCGCGAGGCCCCGAGGATGATGAAGGCGCGCGGCGTCAAGTCACTGGTCGTCGAAACGCGTCACTCGGGCGACGCCTACGGTCTGATCGCCTATCGCGATGCCGCCCGGGCGGTGATCGACAACAAGGACCCGCAGGGCATTGTCTCGGACACCGACGCCGTCGGCAGCCTCGTCGAGCGGGCAGCGAACGAAAACTAGGGTGCGCATGAAGAAGACGATACGCCGCCATACGGCCTTCATCCCGCGCTGGTGCCAGGCGTTTGGCGATCACATTCCCGACCCCGGCGGCGAGGGTCGGGCGGTCGAATGGCTGATCGGCGCCGACAGCGTCGGCATCATCGTCCTGCCAGACGTTCGCCGTTTGCTGGCCCACGAACTGCTCAGCGTGAAGCAGCCCGAGCTGGAGTTCCGAGAACGCTCCGTGCGACTCAACAAGCGGACCTACGGCGAGATGAACGTTCTCGGCCACCCGGGTTACGCGGCCTTGCGCGAGCTGCTGCTCGGCGACGACCAACTGCACCTGTTCATGACCTACCATCTGATCCATCCATCGGGAACGCGGATCATCACCATTTCGCGCAAGGCGCCGCTGGCGCTGCTGTACAAGGAGATGGACCCGCTGCCGGTGATCGTCGGCGAGTGATCCCTGATCCCGGTGACTCGTCGGCCTCGGACGCCGCTCACCCGCGCCGCCGGGGCTCGAGGTGGCCGGTGCTATAATCGCGGCTCTTTTCTGCGCGCTTTTTCAGATGCTTATCACCCGCCGCCTGGAGTTCGACGCAGGCCACCGCATTCCCGACCACAAGAGCCAGTGTCGTCACTTGCACGGCCATCGCTACGCGCTCGAGATTACCCTGGGCGGCAAGATCATCGAGCGGAGGGGTGATCCGGCCAACGGCATGGTGATGGATTTTTCCGAAGTCAAGGCGCTGGCGATGCGGCACCTGGTCGAGCTCTGGGATCATGCCTTTCTCGCCTGGGCAGGTGACCAGCCGGTGGTCGACTTCCTGCACTCGCTGCCCGATCACAAGACCGTACTGCTCGACTGCGTGCCGACTGCCGAGAACCTTGCCCGGCTGGCGTTTACGATTCTTGACGCGGTCTATCGCGACAGCTACGGCAATCAGCTGCGCCTCGAGCGCGTGCGCCTCTACGAGACGCCCAACTGCTGGGCAGAGGCGCTGCGCGGCTAGCCTGCGGCCACTTTCCGCAGTGCTCCCGCGGGCGGTCGATTCTGACGTATCGCCGTCGATGCTTTAGAATATCGGCATCGCCGCAGCGGGCGGCGTGCGGCGCAGCAGGGTTCGCCAGCCTGGGCTGACGACTGCCTCGCCGTTCAACGACTCAGGTGCGAGGGCCGGCTTTCCGGCCGGCGCGTACCGGAAAGGCGCTGATGCCTCACAGAATTCTCAAGGTTCCCGAACGTGGCATGCTCGACGCCTACGAGCGCGTGCTGTCGGCGCGCAAGTTCTCGGCCGATTCCGCCCAGCGCGCCGCCGCCGAGCGTCTGCAACGCCTGTACTACGAACTGCTGTCGTTCAAGGTTGGGCGGAGCAGCAAGCTGCGACGTTTCCTTTCGCCGCCGCCAGTGCCGCGTGGCGTGTATTTCTGGGGAGGGGTCGGCCGCGGCAAGAGCTTCCTGATGGACTGTTTTTACGATGCCGTGCCTTACCGTCGCAAGCGACGGGTGCACTTTCACGCCTTCATGCACGATGTCCATCGCCAGCTCAAGCAGTTGAAGGGCGAAAAGGATCCGCTGGCTCGGCTTGCCGAGAACATCGCCAAAGAGCTGCGTCTGCTCTGCTTCGACGAATTCCACGTCTCCGATATTGCCGATGCGATGATCCTCGGCCGTCTGCTCGAAGCCTTGTTCGAGCGTGGCGTGGTTTTCGTGATGACCTCCAACTATCCGCCTGACAGGCTCTATCCGAATGGACTGCAGCGCGAGAATTTCCTGCCGACGATTGCCCTGATCAATTCGCGCATGGACGTGCTGGAGATCGATTCCGGCGTCGACTACCGCTTGCGGACACTCGAGCAGGTGGAGATCTTCCATTACCCGGCGGATGCCGCGGCCGAGTCGAAGATGTCCGAGTATTTCACCAGCATCGCTGCCGGAGCCGGGGCAGCCGGTGGCCGCGTCGAGATCCTCGGTCGCCAGATCCCGACCTTGCGGCGGGGCAACGGCGTTATCTGGTTCGACTTCAAGGCGCTGTGTGGTGGACCGCGTTCGCAGAACGATTACCTCGAGCTGGCGATCAGTTACCACACGGTGCTGATGTCGGCGATTCCCAGGATGTCATCGACCATGGCCTCCGAGGCGCGGCGTTTCACCTGGCTGGTCGATATCTTCTACGACCACAAGGTCAAGCTGATTGCCACCGCCGACTGCGAGCCGGATGAACTCTATACCGAGGGGACGCAGGCCAGCGAGTTTTTCCGCACCGCCAGCCGGCTGACCGAGATGCGCTCACGCGAATATCTTGGCCTGCCGCATCTCTCCTGATCGATCGGCTGCATTCCCGGGCCGGCGGTGGAAGAAGCGGGAGAGCGCTAAAAGAAATCGAGGTTGACGCAGAGCCGGTTGCCGCCGGCCTCCCGCGCTGTGGCGAGCAGCGAGCGCACGTGCTCGATCAGCGCTGCCGAGTCCTCGCCGGTGAATTCGCAGACTCCCCCGCTGATCGTCAACGGCTGGTCGTCAGTGCTCGCAGGTCGCGTTTCGACCAGCTCGCGCAGGCGTTCGAGGCCGATGGTGGCGTCATTGACACGTACATTCGGCAGGATCAGCAGAAACTTGTCGGCGCGGAAGCAACCGACCATGTCGGCATCACGCAGACCTTCGCCGAATAGCCGGCCGATCTCGGCCAGCGCCCGCTCGCCGGCTTGTGCGCCGTGCGCCCGGCAAAGCTCCGGAAAGTGGTCGATGCCGATCAGGGCGAGCGAGAACGGCGTGCCATAACGCGTTGCACGGCGGCCCTCGTCGTCGAGCAGTTGCAGGATGTCGGCCTGCGAGTAGATGCCGGTGATCGAGTCCTGCGCTGCGCGCTGCAGGGCGTCGCCCCGCCTGGTCGGCTGCTGGGCGAGTTCGCTCAGCGTCAGCAGAACGCAGCGCAGGCTGCCATCTTCCGCCAACACCGGGAAGGCGCTGGCGTTGTAGCGCGTGGCTGCCGAGGCCTCCTGGCTGATTCCGATGGTTCGTTGGCGAATGGCTTGCCGGGTGCGCAAGACCTGCCACTCGAGGCGCTGGTCGGTGCTCAGCACGGTGCCGTTTTCGTCTTCCCAGCGTGTTTCCGCATCGCCGAGCCAGCCGCTGGCCTGCGGATTACGGAGCTGCAAGCTGCCGTCGGCGTTGAAAACCAGCAGCCCGATGCCCAGGCTGTCGAGCAGCGCCGCATAGCGCGCAATCTCGGCGTCGTCGGCACAAAGGTCGACGAGGGGCAGGCGGAACGGGCTATGGGGCATCAACGGGCCGCTTTCGCGCAGGACGATGTCCGTATCCTACCCCAGAAGTCCGCCCGATGCGCACCCGAAAACGCCTCCTTATATCAAGCACGCATGAGCAAATGGGATGGCCCGCTCAGGCCGCGGCCAGCGCCTGCTCCAGATCGGCCAGCAGATCGTCGATATGTTCAATGCCCACCGACAGGCGAACCATCTCCTCGGAAACGCCGGCCTTGGCCAGTTCCGCCGGTGCCAGCTGGCGGTGCGTGGTCGACGCCGGGTGGCAGGCCAGCGACTTGCTGTCGCCGATATTGACCAGGCGCGTGAATAGTTGCAGCGCATCCTGGAAGCGCGCGCCGGCCTGCGCACCACTGCAGTCGGTGCCCTTGACGCCAAAGGTGAGGATCCCGGAGGCCTTGCCTTGCATGTATTTCTCAACCAGCGGGTGGTCGCGGTGATCGGGCAGGCCGGCGTAGTTGACCCACGCCACCTTGGCGTGTCCCTGCAGGTAGGCTGCCACTTTCTCGGTGTTGGCGCAGATGCGGTCCATGCGCAGCGGCAGGGTTTCCAGCCCCTGCAGGATCAGGAAGGCGTTGAACGGCGAAATCGCCGCACCCATGTTGCGCAGCGGCACGACGCGCGCGCGCCCGATGAAGGCCGCCGGGCCGAGGGCTTCGGTATAGATCACGCCGTGGTAGGAAACATCGGGTTCGTTGAGCCGCCGGAATTTTGTCTTGTGCTCGGCCCAGGGGAAGCGGCCGCTGTCGACGATGATGCCGCCGATCGAGTTGCCGTGGCCGCCGATGTACTTGGTCAGCGAATGCACGACGATGTCGGCCCCGTGTTCGAAGGGCCGGCAGAGGTAGGGCGAAGGGACGGTGTTGTCGACGATCAAGGGGATGCCGTGGCGGTGCGCGATCTCGGCCAGTTGCTCGAAGTCGGTGACGTTGCCGAGCGGGTTACCGACCGACTCGCAGAACAGCGCCTTGGTCTTGTCGTCGATCAGCTTTTCGAAGCTGGCTGGATCGGCGTGGTCGGCGAAGCGTATGTCGAGCCCGTACTGCGGCAGGGTATGGGCAAAGAGGTTGTAGGTGCCGCCGTAGAGGGTCGAGGCCGAGACGATGTTGTCGCCGGCTTCGCTGATGGTCTGGATGGCGTAGGTGATTGCCGCCTGCCCGGAGGCGACGGCCAGCGCTCCAATACCGCCTTCGAGGGCGGCAACGCGCTTCTCGAGGACGTCCTGGGTCGGGTTCATGATCCGCGTATAGATGTTGCCGGCCACCTTGAGATCGAAGAGGTCGGCGCCGTGCTGCGTGCTGTCGAACGAATACGAGGTCGTCTGGTAGATCGGCACCGCGACCGCCTTGGTGGTTGCTTCAGGGCTGTAGCCGGCGTGTACGGCGAGGGTTTCGAGTTTCATGCGCTTCCTCTCTTGGTGGGTTTTTTCGGAGTTTGGACTGGGCAGCATCTTAGCACCACAGATTGCCGCTTTTGCCGGCCACCCATTTCCTGCCTCCGAAAACAAGCGGCCTGGCAGAATGCGTCCGATGTGGCCGTTGTCGATCGTCAGGGACGAGGGTGTGAACCGCGCAAGAGACGGTGCCTTCGTCGCGTTGCTGGCGCCATTTTGCCGGTGCGGTGAAAGCCGCATCGACGCGTTCTTGTCGATCGACCGCCTGCCTGATCGAAGGTAGGTGCCCACCCGTGATCGGGCAGGCAATGATTTCCGCAACCTCTGGGGTGACCTGACAAGCGGGCAAGCCATCGTGCGCGCCGGCGCCGAATCCTCGCGGCGCTACGCAGCCGCCAACACCGCCGTGTCTGCGGCGCCTTCACGGCACCAGTGACGTTGCATCTGGCATGCCCACTCCCGAAAGACGTGCAATATCGCACGTAAGCGCAGCGGCACCGCTGCTCTAATGAAGCCTGTCTTCCAGTCGCCGGCCGAATGCAGGCACCGGTCTTCGAGAACACTCCGGAGTCAATGTGAAAAAAAGGATGAACTACTACAATGATCTCGCGGCCGACTACTCGAGACCCGGTCTGGTCGCGGAGTCATTGCGAAGCGAGCTTATCGCGCTTTCCCTGAAGATCAACGAGATGCAGGAAGAGTCGCCACCCGTGGTTGGTGACGACTATCCGATGTCCCAGATCGAGCGGGAAAACAAGCAGTGGTGGCCGACGCATTGCGAGGCATTGAGACAGGGCCGAGGAGACCTCCTGACCGGCGAATACCGGCAAGACCTGGTTTACTTCTGCCAGGACGGGGCCTACTACGGCATTGAAGAGCAAAGAATCAGGGAGCAGCATTGGTGGGCGCTGATCGCCCAGCCGGGCGCCACCATGACCTGGCCGATCGTCATGTTCCATGGAGAATTCGTATGGTTCGAATGGAGCTGTATCGATGACGATACCAACGAGACCCTGGCAAAAGGGAGCTGCGTCTGGGTCAGGCGCGGCCATAGAGGCGGTTGCCACTTCAAAGGCGAGCAATTGACCTTCTACAGAGATGTTTTTTCATCCCCGGAACTGCTGGAGTTGATTACCGGGAGTTGACGGCAGAGCTCGCAGATGGCGGTGCAAATGCGGTCACCCATTGGCCGGCCCGGGCTGGCCGTACATCGCAAGGGCACACGGCGCGGGCGCAGCCGCCAGGCCCTGCGGTCCAAACGGTTCGCGCGCGGTGCGCGATCGATTCCAGCAGACGTGGCCAG
>LBIU01000281.1 GCA_000987445.1 Candidatus Accumulibacter adiacens
CTCGTTTTCTATCGCGCCAATCCTGACGCGGCGGTATATCCGGAACTCGTTGGGCTGGTCGGAAAGTCCTTCGGAATTGCCGACCAGCTGCGCCGTTGTCTCGAGCCAGTCGCCAGTCGCATTCAGTGTGCGATCATTTTTGGTTCGGTAGCCAGAGGAGAGCAGCGGGCCGATAGTGACGTCGATCTGCTGCTGATCGGCGACGTTCGTCTCTCCGAACTGGCTCTTGCCTTGCACGAGGCCGAGGAAGCGCTTGGCATGCGGATATCACCGACGCTGATGACTGCCGAGGAGTGCAAGCTCAGGCGTCGGAATGACGACTACTTCCTGAAGAATGTCCTGGCGGGTGAACTGATTACGCTTTGGGGAACCCTTGATCCAACGGTGGCGTCGTGAGTGCGCTTGAAAACCTCGTGCGTATCGGCCAGCTCAAACCGGAACCGCCTTCCGACGACGAAATCGCCACCGCACTGCGCAAAGCTGCCATTTTTCTGGCCGACGCGGCCATTCCCTCGCTGAGTCCGCCGGGCCGTTTCATGCTTGCCTACGACGCCGCACACGCTCTGGCTTTTGCTGCCTTGCGTGCCAACGGCTACCGCCCCGATAGCGGGCGTGGTCACCGGGCCGTGGTCTTCCAGACACTGGCAATCACCGTCGATGCTCCGCCGCAAGTCTGGATCACGCTCGATAGCTACCATACACGGCGCAACGCGTCCGAATACGGGGGGATGGTCGAAGCCAGCGCCGGCGAGGCCGATGACCTGCTGGCCACGGCTCGCGCGCTTCAAGAGCTGTTGCGAAACTGGCTGGCGAGCCATCGTCCGTCTGCTCTCTCCTGATTGAGCCGCGTCCCGCATGAACGACTTTGTAGATCTTGATCGACGCTTTGCCGATATTGATCTGGGTGAGGATCGGGAGGCGCTGGCCGAGCGCAGCTATCTGCACGGACTTGATGGCGTTGATCGAGGCGCTTCGTGGGAGGGCTTGCTGGAGAGCCGCCTGGTGGTGGTACTCGGTGAGCCAGGGAGCGGGAAAACCCGCGAACTGAAGCATCAAGCGGAACGGATACGTCTGGCTGGCGGACGCGCCTATTTCCTGCCGCTCGAACGCCTCGTCAAGGACGACGTCACCGCTATCCTTAAAGGGTAGCCGGAAGCAGACGATTTTGCCGCTTGGCAAAAAGGTGACTCCACAGCCTGCTTCTTTCTCGACGCGGTTGATGAATCGAAGCTGCAAAGAACCGACGACTTCCTGACGGCTCTCGAGCGCCTCTACGCTAGCGTGAAGTCGCGTTTGTCGAGATGCAGGTTCGTCATCAGCTCCAGAATTAGTGTCTGGCGTCCCGCCACCGATCGCGAGGAGGTGCTTCGTCGCTACGGCATGCCGCGCACCACAGCGCAAGAGGGGTCTGCCGGGTCATCCGATGAGGAGCCACTCCGGATTGTCACTTTATTGCCCCTGGATCGCAGTCGAGTCGAACGCTTTGCCAAGCAACTTGGGGTCCGCGATCCGGAGAAGTTTGGGGAGGCGATCGACGACAACGAGGCTTGGGATTTCGCCCGCCGCCCGCTTGACGTCGTCGACCTTCATAAGTACTGGAACGTGCATGGGCGCCTGGACGGTCTGACGCAGCTATTGGAGTTCAGTGTCACCACGCTCCTGGCCGAAGTCGAAAACAAGGCAGAGCAGGATCGAGTGTCTCCTGCGGAGGCGCGGGAAGGCGCCGAGCTGCTGGCCGCGGCGACAGTGCTTTGCAGGCAGGTCAGCTTTGTCATTGAAGATGGCCGCGCGATAAACGCTCCCGTGGCCCTGTCGCCGCAGCAAGTCTTGCCCTCTTCATGGCGGGCCGTAAAGGTCAGAGCCCTTCTGGACCGTGCGATTTTCGACAGCGCGAGTTACGGCTGCTTGCTTTTCCACCACCGGCGCCACGCGGAGTATCTGGCAGCGATGTGGCTGGAGCGACTGATGGCGGCTAATTGTCCGCTTGAGGCGCTTGAAGAAGTGCTGTTTGCAACGATCGATGGTCAGCCAACGCTTCGACCATCGCTCGAACCGGTTGCCGCCTGGCTGGTCAAGGGCACGAATGAACCCTGGCGACAACGCCTTGCCCGTCACCTGCTGGAATCCGCGCCCGACATTCACCTGCGTTGGGGAGACCCGGCAGCATTGCCTCTCAGCTACCGGCGCGATCTACTGGCCGCAATCGTGTGCCGCTTTGCCGGCCGCAGCCTGGTACGGGTGCCCTGGAACCGTGATGCCCTGGCGCGACTCGCTACGCCGGAATTGGCCGATGACATCAACGGCTATTTGCGTGACCGTGCCGTCGCTGAGGATCTCAAAGTCGATTTCCTCATGCTGGTCTGTTACGGGAAACTGAGAGCCTGTGCTCCGGTCGCATTGGAGCTTCTTGCTGATCAAGACGCGTCGGACAGACTGAAAACCTATGCCGCGACCGTAGTTCGTGACGTCGGCACCCGCGAGCATCGGCAGCAGGCTGCCACCATTTTCGAGCGCCTGAAGAAGCCTAGCGATACGCTGATCGTG
>LBIU01000282.1 GCA_000987445.1 Candidatus Accumulibacter adiacens
CCCCCCCTGTTTTGGGGGGTTGTGGTGGAAGGATCGATCCATTAACCTTTATTCAATGTAGGGATTTCCAGAATCGTCGCACGTGGAATCTTCCGCGGGGTGCAGGGCAGGCGGCAATCCGGAGCAAATCCGGATAGCACTCTAGAAAGCGCAGTCTGTCACGCCAAGTCGTCATTCTTGGAGGAGCGTAATGCAACACGTGATCGCTCGTGTCAGCGTCGGGTCTCGGCAGCCACGAACCTTGCGTGCGCCTGCCGCCCGCCGCCGCTACCTACCGCCTTCGCTGCAACGTTCTCGGCCGCAACGGCCAGCAACGGATCGTGCTGATCTGGCCTGGCTCGCGATGGCTGTTGTTTGACTGCTCTGACAGGGGGATACAGGAATGACAACAAAGAATGCAAAGAAAAGTCCTTGGCCGCACGCTTTTACAATGACAGTGGCGATCATCTTGTGCACGTGGCCCGTTGAGACACCGGCCGCGATAGTAACCAGCGGCTGCGCAAGCACGAATCAGTTCTGCAGCGTGGACGAACTTGTGCGCGGCGCAACCATGACGATCAATGACAAGCTTTTCGACAACTGGAGTGCCGACGACGCTTCCACCGTGGCGCCTGTCGACCTGGCGCTGATCAGAGTGATTCCATTGGACGATCAGGCTTTGAACCCTGGCTTCGAACTCTTCGCGAATGGCGCTCTGACCACCACCGGATTCGACCAGATCGACCTTGATCTCGCTTTCCGCGTTTCGGTCGTCGGTGGCGCCTCGCGGATCATTGGGAGCTCGCTAGAGGTCTCGGCTTTCGAGTTCGCTGCCGGCAACTTCGGCGGAATGGTCGCCGTTTCCAGCGACGTCCTTGCCGCAAACGGTACTGACATCCTCGGCGAGCAGAACGTCCTGGCACTGCTCTCCCTGACTTCAATCCTGTCCGACTCAATCACCTACGCTTCGCAGGCAGTAGTTCTTGTCGAGACGAACATTCTCGTCACCGGGGACGACCCGCTTGACCGGGTCGCGTTGAACAGCTTCACGCAGCGGTTCAACCAACGCGCCGTGCAGGTTCCCGAACCTGCATCGCTGACATTCCTGGGGCTTACCCTGCTCGGCTTGTGGCGTATGCGCTACCGCTCGCGCGTGTAGCGAAAAGAAGCGCCCCACCGGCAGGGCCCCAGGGCGGCAGCTCCCCTGGGCCTTGGGTAACACACGCACCAGCGATCGGAAACCCGTGCCGGGAGGCGCCCCACTTTCGCCGGAGCAACGCACCCGGAGCGGGCGGCGCTTGCACAACAGGATCCCTGAACAGCATTCAGCTAGCCGCACCCTGACGGTCGCCTGGAGTCTTCTGACCGTCGCGGTGCTCGATCTTTCATTGTCAGAACTTGAGGGAACGTCATGGCCATCATCAGAGGTAGAAGCGACAGCGAGAACATTCTAGGTCTGCAGGGTAATGACATTATCCTTGCTCGGCGCGGCAACGATACCGTGGACGGTGGCGGCGGCAACGACCGCATTCTTGCCGACGACGGCGATGACATGGTGTTTGGTGGCGCGGGCGACGACAGCCTGTTCGGCGAGAACGGCAACGACACGCTCGATGGTGGCGAGGGCAACGACCGTGTATCGGGGGGACGCGGTGACGATACCGGCATCTACCGCCTCTCCGACAACACGGGTTACAGGAACTATTACGACGGTGGAGAGGGCAACGATACGCTGCGCCTGATACTCACCCAGGCAGAGGCCAACTCGGCAGAAATTCTCGCCGACATTGCAGCCTTCGAGGAATTTCTGGCGCGAGGCCATCAGCCGGATTTGGCCAGCAATCCCGTATTCCAGTTCTCCAGTTTCGATCTCACGGTGCGCAACTGGGAACGACTGGAGGTCGTGGTCGAACGGGAACCGCAGCTTCCTGTTGTTTCTATCGCTGACGCCCAGACCAACGAAGGTGGCACCCTGGGGTTTGTCGTCTCGGTAAGTGAGGCTGATCCCACCCAAGCGATCACCGCGACCTACACCATAAGCTTCGGGCCAGTGGCAAGTGGCAACGCTAACCCAAGCGATATTGGCGCTGGAACGCCGCTTTCCGGCCAGGTAACGATACCCGCCGGGGCAATCCAGACGACTATCCTGATACCGACTGTCAATGACGACCTGATCGAAGGCACCGAGCAGTTCACGGTTACCCTGAGCGATGTCAGTGCAAACGCCTCTGCTGGTAGCATGGTCGCCACCGGCACCATCATCGACAACGACCTGCC
>LBIU01000283.1 GCA_000987445.1 Candidatus Accumulibacter adiacens
GCCGGTCTGAGTGGTCTTCCTGAATGCTTCGATCACCCGCTGGCGATCATCCGGATGGACATCGGCGAAGGAATCGCTGCCCTGCAAGTCCCTGTTGCCACCAAAGAACTGCCGATAGGAAGGACTGTTGTAGAGCCGCCGTCCTTCGAGGTCGAGAACCGCGATGTGCTCGCCAATGCTCTCGGAAATCAGTCGGAAGAACTCGCGCTGCTCACGCAGGCTGGCTTCCAGCTGCTTGCGCTCGGTGATGTCCTGGGTCGTACCGACACTGCGCAGCGCCTTGCCGCTGTCGTCGAATTCGACCTCGGCGTGCTGCGCAATCCAGCGCTCCGCGCCGTCGACTTCAATACGCAGTTCGACGGCGAACGCTTCGCCGGCCAGGGCCCTGGCGCTGGCCTGCTGCCACGCCTGACGATCATCGGGATGGAGCCGCGCGGTGACGGTTTCAATGCTGCCGGTCGTGCCGGCGGGAAGCGCAAAAATCCGGCAGGTCTCGGCAGACATCCGGAGGCGGCCGCTTGCCAGGTCGAGCACCCAGCTGCCTACCCGGGCGACGGCCTGGGCGCGCTCGAGCTCCGCTTCGCTGGCCTGCAAATCGGCGCTGCGCTGCGCGAGATCGCTGCCCAGGCGGCGCACCTCATCGATGCGCTGCCGGTACGATCGGGTCAGGAAGATAATCAACAGCATGGCGACGACGACGCAGGTGACCTGCACCAGGCCGTAGAGCATGGTCGGCGTCGGCGGTTGTGGCGGCAGCAGGGCTGACAGCTCAGCGGCCATGAAGGCAGTGATGGCGGCCGCCGTCAGCGCGGCCAGGAGAACCGCCGTGCGCGTCCCCAGCAGCCAGCCACCCATCAGAATCAACACCGGGTAGGCGATGATCAACAGCGCCCGGACACCGCCGAAGAACGGCGACAGGAGGGTCACCGCCAACCACAGGCCCCAGACCAATGTCGCCAGCGCCGCGCGCACCCTGCCGCTGTTGAGCAGCCACAAGACGGTCGCAGCCAGCAGCACGATGGCGGCCGGTCCGCTAGCCCGCCTCGGCTGATCCGGGATGACCAGCAACATGGTCAGCAGAATGCAGGCCGCCGCCACAAGAATGGCCCAGGCGGTGTACTTGAGGAAGCTCAGCGAGGGGACCCAGCTCTGCGGCTGCTCATCGCCTTGTTCGAGCAGGCGCGAGAACGGCCCACCGACGACGGGTCGGCGGTCACCATGGCGCGCAGACTCCCCCGCGGGCATCGCGTCGCTGCACGGGACCGCCTTGCCGTCCGCGACAGTCGAGCGCTGCCCTTGCCCATCGTTCGCCGAGGCCGTCCGGCGATTATCCGGGCGCTCAGACTGCCGCTGCGTATCTAGCAAGCTAAGCCCTTGTCGTTGCAGTGAGTTCGCGGAAGAAGCGGTAGCAGCCACGCCCCGCCTTCTTGGCGTGGTACATGGCCGTGTCGGCATTCTTCAACAGCCGACTGACGTCTTCGCCGTGCTCCGGATAAACGGCGATGCCGACGCTCGTCGAGATCTCGATGCCGTGCGGACCGATGACGAAGGGGCGCTTGAGCGCGGCGAGGGTTTTTTGGGCCACCACCGCCGCGTCGGCCGCCTTGTCGATTTGCGCCAGCAGAATCACGAATTCGTCACCACCGAGGCGGGCGACGGTATCCGAATCCCTCGGCGCGCAGCCGCGCAGACGTAGCGCAACCTCCTTGAGCAAGAGGTCGCCGATATCATGACCAAGGGTATCGTTGACCGGCTTGAAATCGTCCAGATCGAGGAACAGCACGGCCAGCGTTCCCTGCTCCCTGCGCACCTGTGCCAGCGACTGGAACAAGCGATCGCTGAGCAGCATGCGGTTGGGCAGATCGGTGAGCTGATCGTGGTGGGCAAGGTGCTGGACGCGCTCGTCGGTGGCCTTGCGCACGGAGATGTCCTGCATGACGGCGACAAAGTGATGGATATTTCCGTCGCCGCTGGTCACTGGCGAAATGGTTAACGCGGCGTCGAAAAGGCCGCCGTTCTTGCGTCGGTTGACCAGCTCGCCGGTCCATACCTGCCCGGCCAGAATCGTCTGCCACATGCCCTGGTAGAAGCGCCGGTCCTGCTTGCCCGAGTTGAGCACCTCGCCGGGATCGCGACCCAGCACGTCCGCCATCGCGAAGCCCGTGATCTCCGAAAAAGCCGGATTGGCCCACTCGATCGCCGACGTCACGTCGGTGATCAGGATGCCGCTGGCGACGGCGTTGAGGGCCGCGTCGAACAGGCGCAGGCGCGTTTCGAGCTTCTGGCGGACCAGCGCGTGCCGTATCGCTCGCCCCAGCGCATCCGGCTGGAACAACTGTCCCTTGGCCAGATAGTCCTGCGCACCGGCATGCAAAGCCGCCTCGGCGAGTTGATGGTCATCCTGACCGGTGAGGACGATGATTGGCACGGTCGGCACCCGCGCGCGCATCGCTTCCACAGTGGCGATTCCGGATGAATCGGGCAGCGACAAGTCGAGCAGCACGATGTCGGGTGTGCTGGCTGTGGCGGCAGCCATGCCGTCAGCCAGGGTTGACGCCCAGGTCACCGGATCGTCTTCGCCGATGCTGCGCAGGCCGGCCAGGCGGACATTGGTTCGGATCAAGCCGAGATCGCCGGGATCGTCTTCGATCACCAGAATCGAGATTTGCCGTCGGGGGGACCTATTCATACGCTACTCTCCGTCTCGCCCTCGCTGACCAGCGGGCCAACGCACACACTCTGCCAGGCAAGCCGCGTGCGCGCGGGCTTGCCCGCCGCTGGCGCAAGCGGCACGACTTTCGACGGCGATTGCCAGGCCACGGCTACGGCTTTCGGACCATGGCTGCCATTGCATGCATCGAGCATCGACGAGCCCATTCCCATCGTCCGCATCATCGACGCAATACCCATGATAAAGGCACTCGTCCAGAATGGCTCACTGCTTTCCTGCGCATCGATTCTCGGGCAACCTTACCAGAGAGAGCCAATACTCGCTCAGTTGACGAATCTCGACGATGAATTCACCGATGTCCAGCGGCTTGGTGATGTAGCCGGCGGCGCCGAGGCGGTAACTGTCGCGAACGTCGCGATCGACTTCCGAGGTACTCAGGACGACGACCGGGATATCGCACAAGGCAGGATCGTTCTTGATCGCGGCAAGAAACTCGCGACCGTTCATGCGTGGCATGTTCAGATCGAGCAGGATCAGGTCAGGCCGTACGGCCAGCGCAAAACGCCGTCCCTCCCGGCGCAGGTATTCCAGCGCCTCACGACCATCGAGGACATGCTGCAGGTCGGCGCAAATGCGGTTCTCGCGCAAGGCCAG
>LBIU01000284.1 GCA_000987445.1 Candidatus Accumulibacter adiacens
GAAGGCGCGATTGTACCCCTGGCGATGCCCCCGCCTGCTCCTGCCTTCCCTTGCCAGCACCGCCGCCTCCACCCACGACCCCGCTTGCCCTTCGAAACCGCCAAGCCCCACCGGAACGCTTTGATGAGCAGCCGACAGGAACGCCAGCGCTCCCTCCAGCAGCGCAGCCGCATCGCCAACCTCGCCGCGCGCCTGATGGCCGAAGATGGCATCGCCTCCGCGGCACTGGCCAAACGCAAGGCGGCGCGCAACCTCGGCTTGCCGGACAGTGCGGCGATGCCCGATGACGCCGAAGTCGAGGCCGAACTGCGCACCTACCAGCGGCTCTTCCAGGACGACGAACAAAGGGTCCGACGCATGCAGCTGCTGGGCATCGCGGCGCGGCTGATGGGCACCGTGCAGCGCTTCAATCCCTACCTCAGCGGGTCGGTGCTCGACGGCACCGCCGGGCGCTATGCCGAAATCGACCTGCAGCTGTTCACCGATAGCGCCAAGGATGTCGAAATCTTCCTGCTCAACGAGCGCATCAGCTACCGCCACAGCGCACCGCGTACCGATCGCGCCGAGGCGGTGCTGACCCTGCTCATTGACGGCGTGGTCGTCAACCTGGTGGTCTATCCACACGCTGATGAGCGGGTGATCTTCAAGACCCGCGACGGCCGGATTCGCGAGCGCGCGCGCCTGGCCACGGTGAACCAGCTACTGGCCTGCAACGGCATGCCGACACCATGAGCACGGGCCGAGGATTCCTGTTCGGGATTCTTGTCGCTGTCGTCGCCCTGCTCGCCGCCATCTACACCGCAGCGCAGCGTTCCGACACTTTCCAGCAGGCTTTCGCAATACTCCCGGCCGACGTCGTAGGGCACTTTTTTGCCAGCACGCTTGACGACCAAAGCGGCGTGCCGCAAGCGCTATCGCAATGGCGCGGCAAGACCCTGGTGGTCAATTTCTGGGCCACATGGTGCCCTCCCTGCCGTGATGAAATGCCGGCTTTTTCCCGCCTGCAGCAGGCCTACGCGGCTAAAGGCGTTCAATTCGTCGGTATCGCGCTCGATTCCGCCGACAGCGTGCGGGCCTTTTCCGAACGTTTTCCAGTGAGCTACCCCTTGCTGATCGGTGGCGCCAAGGGCGTCGAACTGGCGGGCCAATTCGGCAATTCAACGCTCAGCCTTCCCTACACCGTCGTACTCGATCAAGAAGGTGCCGGGCGACTGCTCCGCCTGGGGCCATTGACGGAGGTCGAGCTGGACGATTTCCTGCGCCAGCTGACCGACGGCTAAAGACGTATCGCTGGACAAAATGCGCCGATTTGCGGCAAACTTGCAGCCATGAAGACGCAAAAGCAGGCTACAGCGGAATCCGACAAGGAGTCGGATGCAGCGCGCCTGCTCGTCCTGCACGGCCCGAATCTCAACCTTCTCGGCACCCGCGAACCCAAGCATTACGGTTCGACGACGCTCGCCGAGATCAATCTCGCCCTGGCGAAGCGCGCCGAGGGCGCGGGCGTCAACCTGGAGTCCTTTCAGAGCAACCACGAGGGAGCCCTGATCGAGCGTGTGCACGCTGCCGGTCAGCAAGGCGTGAGCTACATGATTGTCAATCCAGCCGCCTACACGCACACCAGCGTCGCCCTGCGCGATGCGATAGCCGGCACCGGCATCCCCTTTATCGAAGTCCACCTCTCCAATGTGCACGCGCGCGAAGCTTTCCGCCACCACTCATACTTTTCCGATCTGGCGATTGGCGTCATCACCGGCCTTGGCAGCGAGGGTTATCTGCTGGCGCTCGAATACCTGCTGAGCAAGGTTTCTGCTGAGTGAGCCTTCGAGCAACACGTCGTCTGGCGCCCGCGGCTACTGGCCGCGAACGCGTATCTTCATCCGGAGAGAATTAATGGATCTGCGCAAGTTAAAAAAACTGATTGATCTCGTCGAGGAATCGAGCATCACCGAACTGGAGATCAACGATGCCGAGGAAAAAGTCCGCATCGTGAAACACGGCGGCGCCATGGCACAGCAAGCCTACGCGATGTCAATGGCCGCCCCGGCGCAGATGATGGCCGCGGCGCCGGCAACAGTCACCGTCACCCCGACCGACGAACCGCAACTGCCCGAAGGCGATGTCGTCAAGGCACCGATGGTCGGCACTTTCTACCGCGCAGCCAGTCCGGGCGCCGAGGCCTTCGTCCAGGTGGGCAGCGTCGTCAAGGCGGGCGAGACACTGTGCATCATTGAAGCAATGAAGTTGCTCAACGAGATCGAAACCGATCGGGCAGGTACGGTGATGGCCATTCTGGTCGAGAATGGCGAGCCCGTCGAATACGGCGAGCCGCTATTCGTCATCGGCTAAGGGGAGTCTTCCGTCATGTTCGGGAAAGTCCTCATCGCCAATCGCGGCGAAATCGCCCTGCGTATCCAGCGCGCCTGCCGCGAACTCGGTATCAAGACCGTCGTGGTGCACTCGGAAGCGGATCGCGACGCCAAGTATGTACGACTCGCCGATGAATCGGTATGCATTGGCCCCCCCCCTTCGGCGCTCAGCTATCTCAACGTCCCATCGATCATTTCGGCAGCCGAAGTCACTGATTCGGAAGCGATCCACCCGGGCTACGGTTTTCTCTCCGAGAACGCGGATTTCGCCGAACGTGTGGAGTCTTCAGGCTTCGTTTTCATCGGTCCACGCCCGGAAACCATTCGCCTGATGGGCGACAAGGTCTCCGCCAAGGAGGCCATGCGCGCCGCCGGGGTTCCCTGCGTTCCTGGTTCGCTGGGGGCCTTGCCGGAAGATCCCAAGGAAATCCTGCGCCTGGCCAAGGAAGTCGGCTATCCGGTGATCATCAAGGCCGCCGGTGGCGGGGGTGGACGCGGCATGCGCGTGGTACATACCGAAGCGGCGCTGGCCAACGCGGTCACCATGACCCGCAGCGAGGCGCAGAATTTCTTCGGCAATGCGAATGTTTACCTCGAAAAGTACCTCGAGAACCCGCGCCACATCGAAATCCAGGTGCTTGCCGACAGCTTCCGTGGTGCAGTCTTCCTCGGCGAACGTGATTGCTCGATGCAACGCCGTCACCAGAAAATCATCGAGGAGGCCCCAGCGCCCGGAATCGCCGCCCGCCATATCGCCCGCATTGGCGAGCGTTGTGCCGAAGCCTGCCGACGCATCAACTATCGTGGCGCAGGAACTTTCGAGTTTCTCTACGAGAATGGCGAGTTCTATTTCATCGAGATGAACACGCGTATCCAGGTCGAGCATCCGGTCACCGAATTGATCACTGGCGTCGATCTGGTCGTCGAGCAGATCCGTATCGCCGACGGCGAGCACCTGCGCTTCAAACAGCGTGACCTGGCTTTCCACGGCCACGCCATCGAATGCCGAATCAATGCCGAAGACCCGTTCACCTTCGTTCCTTCACCCGGCAAGATCAGCGTCTATCACCCGCCCGGCGGGCCCGGCATCCGCGTCGACTCGCATATCTATCAAGGCTACACGGTGCCCTCGCACTACGACTCGATGGTCGCCAAGGTGATTTCCTACGGCGACACTCGCGAGCAGGCGATTCGCCGCATGCGCACGGCGCTCTCGGAAATGAGCATTGAAGGCATCAAGACCAACATCGCCCTTCATCAGGAACTGATGCACGACGCCCGCTTCATGGAAGGCGGCACCAGCATCCACTATCTCGAACAGCGGCTGGCCGCCAAGAACGAGCTCAAGAAGGGCGGCTGAGCGGCGCCGATCATCGATGGCCTGGCTATCCCTCAGTATTCAAACCGACTGCCTGCACGCCGAGGCCCTGGCCGACGCACTCCTCGAAGAAGGCGCGCTGGCAGCCAGCATCGAGGATGCCGACGCCGGCACGGCCGACGAAACGCCGCAATTCGGCGAACCCGGATCGATCACCCGCCCAGGCTGGGAGCGTTCGCGCGTCATTGCCCTGCTCAAGCCGGACACCGATAGCGCACGCCTGGTCAGCCTCTGCGCGACGCGCGCCGGCCTCGCCGAAGCACCGATTTTTTTCGCGGAAGAAGTTGCCGAACAGGACTGGGTACAGCTCACCCAGGCGCAGTTCGAACCGATTCGCGTCTCGGGGCGTTTGTGGATCGTTCCCTCGTGGCACGCCGCCCCCGATCCGAAGGCCATTGTTCTGGTGCTCGATCCCGGCATGGCCTTCGGCACCGGTTCGCACCCCACCACGCGCCTGTGCCTGGAATGGCTCGAAGGCTGCGTGACACCGACCCGCTCGCTCCTCGACTACGGTTGCGGTTCCGGCATCCTGGCCATCGCCGCAGCCCGCCTGGGTGCCAGCGACGTGCTCGGGGTCGACATCGACCCCCAGGCAGTGCGGGCGTCGATCAGCAACGCCGAGCGGAATGGCGTCGCGGTGCGCTTCCAGGACTCGGAACGCGAACTGCAGGGGCAGTTCGACATCGTCGTCGCCAATATCCTGGCCAATCCGCTGAAAGTCCTTGCGCCGGCGATCTGTGGGCATGTACGTCGCGGCGGTCGCCTGGCGCTGTCCGGGATCCTCGCCGAGCAGACCGAGGAACTGGTCGCTGCCTACGCGCCCTATCTGCCGCTGCGCGTCGCCGATACCCGCGATGGCTGGGTGTGCCTCGCCGGGGTGAAGGACTAGCCGATGAAGACCTGCTGCCCGGACTGCCGGACGATTTTCCGCGTCACCTCGGAGCAACTCAAGGCACGCGCCGGAAGAGTCCGCTGCGGGCAATGCCGCCGGGCGTTCAACGCTCTGGACAGTCTGCTCGACGATGCCGAACCGCTCGTCGTTGCCACGTCGCCGCCGGAGGCGGCGAGCGCAGCACAGCCCCCGCTCCCCGGAGAAGCCCCGCCGGCAACGCCGGCCTGGCGCCCGCCCGAAACGCCCACCCCGCCGGACAGCAGGGAAGAATCGCTGGCCGAGCCTGCCCCCACCGTCGCCGTGCTGCTGCGCGAAGAGATGGGCGCGAGCAAGAGCGAGGGTGACGGCGAAAAGGGCGACGAGGCTGATGCCGCCGACGAACACGCGCCGGCAAGCCACGACCCGCCTGGCCGCAGCGAACCTTTCTTCGCGGCGCCCGCCCTCGAGCGCATCGGCGATGGCTCTCAGCCTGCTCACCCGGCTCAGCACACCATTCTCGACCCTGTCGCACCCGACATGCGTAGCAGTCCGCCTGGCGATTCGCCAGCGATCACCGTCGACCGGGCAAGGACGGTCGCGGAGACGGTGCCAACCGGCGACGCCGAGTACGACCTCCTGCCTCGTGAAAACAAGGAAGTGCCGGCTCATGATCGCTGGCTCGACGGGGCGATAAGCCAGCCCGTGCCGCCAGTCGCCGGCAAGGCAATGGCCGCGCCCTTCGTGATCGTCATCATCCTCCTGACCCTGACCCTGATCGGCCAGACGATCTTCCACTTCCGCGGCGTCATCGCCCTCACCACGCCCAGCACCCGGCCGGCGCTGGCCGCGCTGAGCGCCGCTCTGGGCACCGACATCCCGCTACCGAAACACGTCGACCTGGTCAGCATCGAAGCCTCGGATCTGCAGAGCGAACCGGGACGAAACAAGCTGCTGGCGCTGCAGGCGACGCTACGCAACCGGGCCAGCTATGCGCAGGCCTACCCGGCGATCGAACTGACGCTCACCGACACCGCCGACAAGAGCATCGTACGTCGCGTGTTCACGGCCGACGACTACCTCACAGCGGCACAGCTTGCCGAGAAATCGTTCAACGCCAACGCCGACCTCGAAATCCGCCTGTGGCTGGATGCCAGCGAGGTCAACGCCGCGGGCTACCGGCTCTATGTCTTTTACCCGTAGGTACCGGTTGATTCACGTTTCACGCTGCGGGCGCCTTCTTTCATCCTCCTGATTCTGCTTCCCGGAAACTCTATGTCGACACTCATTTGCGGCTCAATCGCCTTCGATAACATCATGGTTTTCCATGATCGTTTCAAGAATCACATCCTGCCCGAACAGATTCACATCCTGAACGTCGCTTTCCTGGTTCCCGAGATGCGCCGCGAGTTCGGCGGCTGCGCCGGCAATATTGCCTACAACCTCAAGCTGCTGAACGGCGAACCGCTGATCATGGCCACCGTTGGCGACGACGCCGACTCCTATCTGCTGCGCCTGGACGATCTTGGCCTGTCACGGGCGCACGTACGTCGGATTGCCGGCAGCTTCACCGCCCAGGCGTTCATCACCACCGACCTCGACGACAACCAGATCACTGCCTTCCACCCCGGCGCGATGACCTATTCGCACCTCAATCATGTCGCCGATGTCCCTGGCGCGACGCTCGGGATTGTCGCCCCGGACGGCCGCGACGGCATGCTGCAGCATGCGCAAGACCTCGCGGCGGCTGGCATCCCCTTCGTTTTCGATCCCGGCCAGGGGCTGCCGATGTTCTCCGGTGACGAACTGATGCACTTCATGCAACTGGCCACCTACGCCTGTTTCAACGATTACGAAGCGAAGCTGCTCTGCGACCGCAGCAATCGATCGATCGAAACACTGGCCAACGAGGTCGAAGCACTGATCGTCACCCTCGGTGGCGAAGGCTCGCTGATTTATGCCAACGGCGTTCGCCATGAAATTCCCTGTGTTCAGGCCGCGACCATCGTCGACCCCACAGGCTGCGGTGATGCCTACCGCTCAGGGCTGCTTTACGGCATTGCCGCCGGCTGGGACTGGCAGAAGACCGGTCGGCTTGCCGCCGTCATGGGTGCCATCAAGATCGCTCATCGTGGCGGGCAGAACCATCACCCGACGCGCAAGGACATCGCCGATCAGTTTTCGAAAGCTTTTGGAAGCCGACCGTGGTAGGTCGACGCTAGCGAAGCTGCTGCGAAATCCAGTCCCGATTCCAGCGCCGCGGCTTGTGCAAGGCGTGGCGCGCTCGTCGAAGAGCGGCGCCGGCCGGCGCAGGGCTGGGCTCAAGAATGGCGAGCCGATGTTCGCGCCTCGACCGGGGGCGAAGGCACCGGACTGCGGCGATGCCAATCGTCCAGCACCAGCGCCCGGATGTCGGAGGTCGAACTCAATCGCAGAACCCGCCGGGCCAGGTCTTCCGCGTCACACATGCGCGTCGCTCGAATCGCGTGTTTGATGTCGAGAAGCCGACCGGGACTGACGCTCAAGCGACGGAATCCCAAGCCGATCAGGAGCTTCGTATAGACGGGGTCACTGGCGATTTCGCCACATAGCGAGATGGGCTTGCCCTTTCTCGCGGCTGTGCGCACCAGCATGGCCAGGATCTGGATGACCGCCGGATGCAGCGGATCGTAGGCGGACACCATCTGCTCACTGATCCGGTCGGCGGCCAGCAGAAACTGCACCAGATCGTTGCTGCCCACGCTGAGGAAATCGACCTCATCGGCAAGTTGCGCGCTGAGGATCGCGGCCGATGGCGTCTCGATCA
Organism: Candidatus Accumulibacter adiacens; assembly: GCA_000987445.1. Lineage (GTDB taxonomy): Bacteria > Pseudomonadota > Gammaproteobacteria > Burkholderiales > Rhodocyclaceae > Accumulibacter > Accumulibacter adiacens. The sequence continues at coordinate 7,422 of LBIU01000284.1, forward strand.
TGGCACCGATGCGAATGCCAGGGTTGAATGACTGGCCCGCTGCGGCGAGATCGGCTTTCACCTGTTCGATGGCGGCTTTGGCGGCACGCAGTTCGTCCAGCCCGTCAATCATCGGCAGAAGGATCGCCACCGGGTGCGACGCGCTCAGGCGAAGGATGGCCCGCAGTTGCGACTGCAGGATCGTCGGGTTCGCGAACAGTAGCCGCATGCCCCGACAACCGAGCGCCGGATTGCCCTCACGGGGCAGCGGAAAATAGTTGAGCGGCTTGTCGCTGCCCACGTCGAGAACGCGGATCACCGTTTCGCCGGGCTGCAGATTCTCCGCCGTGCTGCGGTAGAACCTGTACTGCTCGTCCTCCGAAGGAAAACGATCCTGCACCATGAAGACAAACTCGGTGCGATACAGTCCGACACCTTCGGCTTTTACGCTTGCCGCGGCGACGGCGTCAGCCGTCTGCCCGACATTGGCACCGAGCTTGATAGCGATGCCGTCGCGCGTGATGGCCGGCAGCTCGACCAGATCCTTCAAGGCGCTCCTGTGGGCCTGCAGGTCGACCTGCAGTTGCGCGTACTTATCGACTATCGTCGCTTCGGGATTCACGAAAATCCGTCCAGCCAGGGCGTCGACGATCACCAGGTCGCCGTTGCGAATCTGTTCGCTGGCGTTGGCGACATGCACGAGCATCGGGATGCCCAGGGAGCGCGCGAGTATCGTGGCGTGCGTGGTCAAACCGCCCTTCTCGACGATCAATGCCCGCACCCCTCGGCCTTCCAACTGAGGAACAACGGACGCCAGCAAATCGCTGGTGACAACCACGCATCCGTCCGGAATTGCCGGAGAGATCGGCTGCCCACCCTGGGCCAGCTGGTCGAGCAGACGCCTGCCCACGTCATGCAAATCGCTTGCTCGCTCACGAAAGTAGGGGTCTTCGAGGCTGGCGAAGAGGGCGCTCAGCTGTTTTATCGCTTCGTCCACGGCCGCCTCGACATTCATGCGCCTGTCGAAGCAAAGGCCGCGGACCGCATCGCGCAGTTGCACATCGCGCATGAGGAGGATCTGTAC
>LBIU01000285.1 GCA_000987445.1 Candidatus Accumulibacter adiacens
TTCGTCCTGGTGGTGAGCAGCGACGGCAAGGCCGACAGGCGTGAATTGCAGATCGGCGGGCGCCGTCCCGGGCTGGTCGAGGTCGTCAAGGGCGTCGCCGCAGGCGAGCAGGTCATCACCCACGGCCACATGCAGCTGCGCCCGGGGCAGGCGGTCCATATCATCGCCGTCGACGACGGCAGCCGCAGCCTGCCCGAACTGTTGCGCTCACTGCCCGGCGGCACCGGTACACCATGATCCTCTCCGATGTCTCGGTCACCCGGCCGGTATTCGCCTCGGTGATGTCCTTGCTGCTCATCGCCTTCGGCCTGCTGTCTTTCGAGCGCCTGCCGCTGCGTGAATACCCGGACATCGACCCGCCGATCGTCACCGTCGATACCGGCTACCCGGGCGCCGCCGCCAACGTCGTCGAGAACCGCGTCACCAAGCTGATCGAAGACCGTATTTCGGGGGTCGAGGGAATCCGCTTCATCGCCTCGACCAGCGAGGATGGACGCTCGCGCATCACGCTCGAATTCGCCGTCGGTCGCGATATCGATGCCGCCGCCAACGACATCCGCGACCGCGTCTCGGCGATCGTCGACGACCTGCCCGACGAAGCCGAACCGCCGGATATCCAGAAGCAGGACAGCAACGAAGACGTGATCATGTGGCTCAACCTGGCCGGCGACGGGATGAGCATCCCGGAACTGAGCGACTACGCCCGGCGCTACCTGACGGACCGCTTTTCGGTGCTCGACGGCGTCGCCCGGGTGCGCGTCGGCGGCGGCCAGGAATACGCCATGCGAATCTGGCTGGACCGGCGCGAGCTGGCGGCGCGCCAGCTCACCGTGGCCGATGTCGAGGCCGCCTTGCGCGCCGAAAACCTGGAACTGCCGGCCGGCAGCATCGACTCCGAAAACCGCCAGTTCACGGTGCGCACCCAGCGCAGCTTCCTGACCGCGCAGGACTTCGCGCAGCTGGTGCTGGCGCGCGGGGACGACGGCTACCTGGTGCGGCTCGCCGACGTCGCGCGCGTCGTGCGCGGCACCACCGAGGACCGTCTCTTCTTCCGCGGCAACGGCGTGCCGATGGTCGGCATCGGTATCACCAAGCAATCGACGGCCAATACCCTCGCCGTGGCCAAGGCGGCAAAGGCGGAAATGGCGCGCATCAACGGCACCCTGCCAGCGGGGATGGCGATCAAGCAGAGCTATGACAGCTCGGTCTTCGTCGAAGGCGCCATCCACGAGGTCTACAAGACGCTGTTCATCGCCATCGCCATGGTCGTCGGGGTGATCCTGCTTTTCCTCGGCAGTCTGCGCGCCATGCTGGTACCGGCGGTGACCGTGCCGGTCTCGCTGGTGGCCGCTTTCATGGTCCTGCTGGCGCTCGACTTCTCGCTCAACATCCTCACGCTGCTGGCTCTGGTGCTGGCCATCGGCCTGGTCGTCGACGACGCCATCGTGGTCATCGAGAACATCCACCGACGCATGCAGGAATACGGCGAGACGCGCCTCGTGGCCGCCTACCGCGGCACCCGCCAGGTGGGTTTCGCGGTCATCGCCACCACCGTCGTGCTGGTCGCGGTATTCGTGCCGATTGCCTTCCT
>LBIU01000286.1 GCA_000987445.1 Candidatus Accumulibacter adiacens
AATGGCGCCGGGGTCCTCGGCATAGAGTTTTTCCTGCCGCGTCGCATCCTTCTCGGCCTTGACGTGATTGGCCTGCGCGGCCTGCAGCGAGGCCCGCGCCGCCTCGACCGCCGCACGCGCCGCATTCACCGAACGGCGTACCGATTCATAGTCCGAGCGCGCGCGTTGCAGGGCGATCCGGTACTGGCTCGGGTCGATGTCGAAGAGCGGCTGGCCGCGCTGCACGTCGTCGTTGTTCTTGACATGCACGCTCAGCACCTTGCCCGCCACCTCGGCCGCCACCGGCACGACAAAGGCCTGCACCCGGGCTTGCGAGGTGTAGGGGGTCAGGCGATCGGCCGCAAAATACCATAGCAGACTGGCAACGATCAGCGCGACAACGATCAGCGAGCCGATCCGCGTTCCGACGTCGGGCTTCTCCGCCGCTGGCTCCGGCGCAGCAGGCGCTGGCGCCTCGGTGGGCGTTAGGGCTTGTTCACTCATTGCTCTCCCTCAGGGTTTTCCACGCCCGCTGGCAAGGAACGGGAAGCGGGCGGCAAGGGCGCGCTCAACATCTCCTGCCAGTCGCTGCGCTCGCCCATCGTCTCGCGCGTGGCGTCATCGAGCAAGGGTCGGCTGCGCCCGGCCTGCCAGCCACCGCCCATCGCCTTGTAGAGAGCGATCAGGTTCTTCGCCACATCACCGAGCGCGTTGACCTCGCGCTCCTGCTGGGCGAACAGCGCGCGCTGCGAATCGAGCACCCGTTCGAAGCCGGTCAGGCCTTCCCGGTACTGGATATTCGCAATCGCCAGCGAGCGCCGCGCCGCGGTCACCGCTTCGGCGAGCAACACCGTCTGCTCACGGCTTTTGGCAAGAGCGACCGCGGCATCATCGACCTCACGGGCAGCGCTCAGTACCGTTTCCTGGTACTGCTCGAAGAGCTGCTGGAAGCGGGCATCCTGGACGAGAACCTGATTGCTCAAGCGGCCGTGGTCGAAAACGTTCCACGTCAGGCTGGGGCCGATTGCCCAGTTGAAGGTATTCCTCGAAGCGCTCAGGGAGGTCCCCGAGACGCCCAGCGAACCGAGCAGACTGATCGCCGGATAGAGCTCGGCTTCACTGACGCCAATCAGCGCAGATTGGGCCGCCAGTCGCATCTCGGCTGCCCGGACATCCGGGCGGCGGCGCAGCAAATCGGCAGGCATGTCCGCAATCAAGGCGAGTTCGGCGCTGGGAATGCGGCCCCGACCGGCAGCCATTTCGGGCAGCGGACCGGGGGCTCTGACGAGCAGCGTGCCAAGCGCGTTCTGCGCCTGCCGCAGGCCGTTCTCAAGCTGTGGAATGGCGGCCAGCGTACTCAGATACTGGGTCTTGGCCTGCTGCACGTCGAGTTCGGAGTCATTGCCACTCCTGAACCGCCGCTCGGTGATTTGCAGGCTGCGCGCTTGCAGGGCAGCATTCTCGCCGGCGATCTGCAAACGGACCTCGAGGGTACGAATCGACGCATACAGGGTTGCGACCTGCGCGGCCATCAACACCTGCACATCATCATACTGCGCCAGGCTGGCGAAATAGCCGGCATCGGCGGCCTCGATACTGCGCCGGAACTTGCCCCAGAAGTCGAGTTCCCAGCCGATACCGAAGCCCAGCTCATAGCTGGCGAAGGCACTGTTCGGCCCCCCGTCCTGACGCTGTCCGACGCGCAGCGCCTCGCCGCTGAGCTGCTGCACCTGCGGGTAGAGCGTGCTGCCGGCGATACCGAGATTGGCGCGCGCTTCGAGGATCCGCAGGCCGGCAATGCGCACATTGGGGTTCCTGCGCAACGCCTCGTCGATCAGCGCATCGAGCACCGGATCGTCGAGGCTGCGCCACCA
>LBIU01000287.1 GCA_000987445.1 Candidatus Accumulibacter adiacens
ATGCGAGACGGGGCTTGCCGGCTGGAGGTCAGACGACTGCCAGTTGATTGGGTCCACTGGCCCGGGCATTGTGCAGTGCCTCGGCGGCACGCTTCAGCACGTCGTCGAACGACTGGTCGGTGTCACTGGCCTGGTTTGCAGCGACGCTGACCGTAAACTGGACGGTGCCGTCTTCGGTCGGGATCGAGATGTCGGCGACGGCCGTGCGGATCCGCTCGGCGACCACGATCGCGGCGCCGATATCGGTGTCGGGCAGGAGCATGGCGAACTCCCCGGCACCGAGCCGCCCGATCATGTCCGCGTCGCGCAGACAGCTGCTGGCGACCTCGGCGAAGGAGATCAGTGCCTGGTCGCCCGTGGCGTGGCCGTAACCATCGTTGATGCGCTTGAAGAAATCGATATCCATCAACAGGAGCGATAGGGGGGCCTGCGTACGCTTCGCGTTCTGCAGTTGCTCGTGGAAGGTGGCGACGAAGTGCTGCCGGCTACTGACGCCCGTCAGTCGATCGGTGATCGCCAGGTGTTGCAGCTCCACGTCCTGATTGGCCAGCGCGCGCAGCAAATGCAAGGATCGAACGGCCACCACCGCCAGTGGCACGGTGACGCTGATCGCCAGCATGAGGATCCACAGGGTTTGTGCCCGCCATGGCGCGAGCGCCTCCTCGTAGTCCGCTGACACCGTCACCAGCAAGGGGAAATCGGGTAACGACGAATAGCTGAGGAACTGTCGCTGCTTGTCGCCGCCCGCCTCGAACACCACCGACTGTCCTTGCTGCAAACCCTGCGTGCCGGGAAGCGTGCGACCGCTGATCGGCTGGCCGAGCAGTCCCGGGTCGTCGGGTGCTCTCGCCAGAAGCGTGCCGTCAGAGCGGAGAAGGCTGATGACTCCGCCCGGCTTGCGGCGCTGCTTTTCGTAAGTCGCCGTCAGTTTGCTCAGGTCGATCATCGCGACCAGGACCGGAAAAGCCCCTGCAGGCAGACGGATGGCGATGGCTAGCTCGAAATGCGCGTCTGCTTGCCGGCGGGTGGGGGTGCCGATGAACAACTCACCGTTGGGCTTTGCGCCCCTGAAGTAGTCGCTGTCTGCCGCGTTTGCCAACGGCTCGGAGGATTCGGAGAGTGGCTCGATCACCGTTCCGTCCGTGGCCAGCAAACGCAGCTCAATGGCGCCGCCAGTGCGGGCGCGAAAATCATCGAGCAAGCGTCGAAAGCCGGGGGCGCTGCGGGGGTCGAGGTCGGGGTTGGCTTCCAGCCAGCTGGCACACACGGCGAGAAAAACGTTGACCAGACGAAACTGCCGCCGTGTCTGGTCTTCAACGGCATGATTCATGCGCTGCAAGGATTCGCGAGTCGCGGCTATGCGTTCGTCGCGAGCCGAGACTATCCAGAAGCTGACGGCAGTCCACAAGGCCGCGCCAAACAGCAGCGAGAAGGCGATGATCGTCCGCTGGCTCGCCCATTCCTCAAGATGCTTGCTGCTGGCCTTGACCATAGTGTCTGCCCTTGTCGCACATGGAGCGTGATTCTAGCAGCGTAGTCGCGCAGCTGGCGTCAGTGCCGGCCGTCGACGCCGCCCCGGTCGGCGTCGTCGCCGACCACGCTGGCGTCCTCAGCCTCGACATCGATGACGCCGGCGAAGAACTCGATCGCCGTGTCGGCGACCTGTGAGGTGTCGTAGTAAGCGTAGGCGCCGGCGCCAACGGCGCCGAAAACCGGGATCCAGCGCGAGATCCCCTTGCCGATCAGTCGTTGCGCGATGTGCATGCCGATCTTCAACAGCACCGCCTGGACCTGTGGCCGCGAGGCCCGCTGAACGACGAAACGTTGGCCGATCTGGGTGACCAGATCGCGAACCGCCTGCGCGTCGGTATGCCGGAAAAGACAATAGATCATCTCCTCGCGGCCTAACTCGGCAGTTTTTCCATAACAGCCGGCGATGTCGGCGACCAACTGGCTCTGCAGCTGCCATAGCGCGCGCAGTTCGGGAAGCAGGGTCAGCCAGCCGAGTGGGCCGGGTGGCAGGCTGAGTCCGCTGGTGGTCACTGCCGCGCGTCGTGCGGCGCTGGCGGCAATCGCGCGCGCGCGAAGGTCCGGTTTGCTTGCCGCAAGTTCCGTGCTGATCGGCGTCTGGCCGACGAAGTCGAGCATCAACTCGGCGATTCTGGGTCCCGCCTTGAGCTGCGCGCTGCGTTTCGAGAAGCGTCTATCTTGCATGGTCGGAGTGCCATCTTGGCTGAAAGAAAAGCTGCCCGCCGGCCGCTTGCCGGCCGAAAGCGACATTCTGCTTCATGCGCCGGTCCGACGCCAGACGCTCGCCAGCCAGGGTTGCTGCGCGCACGGCAGGCCGGCCGGACGATAATAGTGTTCGATCTCGCTATAGTCAGCCTGCGCCAAAATTTCGCGCCAGGCCGCGAGATCATGGTAGCTGGCGTAGCGGCCACTGCTCCAGCCTTCCTCATTGTTGCCGCGCGGATTCGAGCAGAACAGGACGCCGGCGGGCTTGAGCGCGGCGCGCAATTGCCGCAGCACGCGGATCAGCTCCTGGCCAGGGATATGGAACAGCGAGGCATTGGCGTAGACCCCGTCGAAGTGTGCTTCAGGCAGATCGAGCTTGAGGAAGTCCTGCTGCCAGACCGTACAGCCGCTGTCCTTGCGTGCCATGTCGACGAAGTTCGGGGCGCCATCGAGTCCAATGGCCCGGTGACCAAGCTGCGTTAGCGCCTTGAGGTCGCGGCCCGGACCACAACCGAAGTCGAGGATGGTGAATGGTGACTGACCCTGGATGGCGCGCAACAGTGCGGCGATGTTCTGCGTCACGTCGTGTGCGCGGGTGCCTGCGCGGAAGTCCTCGGCGCGCTGGTCGTAATGCGCCAGGGTCTGGGTGCTGATGAGGTCGAGATCGTCGGGGCGGAGGTGCATGGCGGGTGTGGGCGGCCGGTAGGTGAGTGGCGTGCGCGGCTGGCTTGCTCATGAATACTAGACCATTGAGCCGCAATTCGGTTTGGCAAGCCGCGACTGCCGATCAGAAACCGAGCCAGCCGACGATGGTCTCGCCGCCTTGCCTGGCGTGCGCGGACAGTGATCCGCGCCGCCATTGCCGGCGTTTGGGGCGCCAGGCCCGGTCAACGGCCAGAAACGCGAAAAGAAATGTTCCTGTGCTAATCTACGTTACGGCGCGCGGCCTTGCCGGGCTAGCTGCAGCGGGAGCGACGACGGCTTGGCGCCAGGGGAGACGAAATAATATGACCCGGGGAAGGCGTGCTTTCCCCTCCAAGAGGGTTCGCCATGGTCACTGAAACCGAAATCAAGCTATCGCTGCCGGAGCCCGCGGCCAAACAGTTGGGTCGCCATGCCTTGCTGTCCGGCATGGAGCCGAAGCGGCAGCTGCTGATCAATACCTACTACGACACGCCGGATTGCCGCCTGCGCGGCGAGCGGCTGGTCGTCCGCTATCGTCAAAAGGGCGACGAGTGGCTGCTGGGTGTCAAGACAGCCGCCCAACTCAGCGGCGGGCTTGCCCAGCGCAAGGAGTGGGAGTGCACCGGCCGGCCCGGCGACTTCGACTTCTCGCATGTCGATCAAGGCACTGTGCGTGAGCTTCTCGATGCCCTGCGCGATCAGTTGCAGCCGGTATTTGTCACCCGTTTCGAGCGCGCCGCCTGGCTGCTCGAACCGCGCAACGGTGTGCGCATCGAACTGGCGCTCGACCGCGGCACGATCGAGGCGGCTGGGCGCCGCCAGCCAATCTGTGAGGTCGAGCTGGAGCTGCTGTCCGGAAGCGTCGGCGATCTCTTGGACCTGGCCGTTGCGCTGCAGGCCAGCCTGCCCTTGCATCCGGAAGCCTGCAGCAAGTCGGATCGCGCTTATCGCCTGATGCTCGACACGCCGCTGACCGCGGCAAAAGCGTTGGCGGTCCCGCTCGAGGCCGGTTTGTCGAGCAGCAGCGCTTTTCGGCGCATTGCCCTGGCTTGCGTCAACCAGTTGCAGAGTAACGAGAAAGGCATTCTCGAGACCGATGCTCCGGAGTTCGTCCACCAGGCGCGAGTCGCCATCCGCCGCCTGCGGTCGGCCATGCGGGTCTGGCAGCGCCACCTCCCGGCGCCATTCGCGAGCCGCTTTGATCCCCTCTGGCAAGAGCTCGCCAGGAGTCTGGGGGAGGCGCGCAACTGGGATGTCTTCCTGGCCGATACCGCGCCGGGAGCGGCTGCGGCCTTTGCCGACCCGGCAGAAATCGAGCCGCTGCTCAATTATGCCCGCAACCGCTGCACAAGCTGCCGCCAGGCCGTCAGAGTCGTCTTCCGGTCGGCCGCCTATTCGCACCTGTTGCTCGACTTCACGGCCGCACTGCAGGCTCTGCCTGAAGCCAAGCGGGGTGCGCTGGGAGACTTCGTTCCTGCCTGGCTCGACAAGTGCACCAAACGCGTCGAGCAACGGGCCACAGAAGCGCAAAGCGGCGGCGACGAGGCCCGTCACCGTCTGCGCCTGGCGTTCAAGCAATTGCGCTACGCGCTCGAATTCTTCTCGCCGCTCTTTGCCGGGCCGGTCTTGCAGAACTACCATCAGTCGCTTACCGCCCTGCAGGAACAACTGGGGCGCCAGAACGATCTGGCGGTGGCCATGCCACTGGCTGCTGAGGCGCTATCTGGTCGCCACGCCGACCTTGTCCAAGGCTGGCTGGCCGCGCAAAGCGACGCCCTGCTTCCGGAGCTCGAGACGCTGTTGGCGGATTTTCGACGCCAAGACGCGCCGTGGTCAGCGTCTCCGCCATGAACCGGCGGGCTTGCTGCGGGTTCTGGCTTTTCGTAAAGGTCTGCAGCGAGCGGAACGGAAGTTCTCTCAGCTTTCCTTCGCCGTAGCTTCCTTGCGCAGCTCGCCGTAACCGGTGAGCTGCGTCTCGATGGCGTCGAAACCGGAAGGCGCTTGCTGCCCCAAACGCGACAGCCTTCGCATCAGGCGCTGTTGGGCAAAAGTCTCCGCAGGGTCGGGCTTGCCCAGTAGATACTCCGAGCCGCGTTTGGTCACCACGACCATCGAATTGGATTCGAATCTGTGGCCGGTAACCGGCGACGTTCTGATGTGCGAGGACGAGGGAAAGCGCGGATTGCTGCCGTACACACGCCCTTCGATGCACACCAGGGTCTCGCCCTCACGGGTAATCAGTTCCAGAGTTCTCCAGCTATTGAGGATATTCATAGTGCCCCCCACCCTGTTTTCGACGCGAGATAACCCACGAAAGCCACCATTCTAGCCGATAAATCAATGCTTCGCCGTCTTTCAGCAAGGGACACGATGGTTTCCCGCGGTGGATAGTCGTCGTCGCAGAGTTGATCATATGTTCATTCAGAGACTTGCAAGCCAAACCAAAGTCTTCCTCCATGCTCTGCTCGCAGGCGGGACGTTGGCGGCAGCGGTT
>LBIU01000027.1 GCA_000987445.1 Candidatus Accumulibacter adiacens
GGCGACTGGCAGTAGGCCGGGGCATTCATCGGCCGGCAAGCCGGAATGCGCCCGGCAAGCAGGGGAGGGACGCTGATGACTTTCACGATCTCGGGTATTTCGACCGCTGGTCACCGTTAGAATGGGCGCCATGCGATTTTCCGGCCAACAACTGCGCGAGCGACTCGACCTTTACGAACGCCTGATGCGCCTCGACAAGCCGATCGGCATTCTGCTCCTGCTCTGGCCGACCCTGTGGGGATTGTGGCTGTCCGCTCTGGGCCGGCCGGATTGGCGGGTGGTCTGGATCTTCGTCCTCGGTACGGTGTTGATGCGTTCGGCCGGTTGCGTGATCAACGACCTGGCCGACCGCAACTTTGATCCGCACGTCGCGCGCACCAGCCAGCGGCCGCTGGCTGCCGGCCAGGTCTCGGTCAGGGAGGCCTTGCTGCTTTTTTGCGCGCTGGTCGGCTGTGCCGTCCTGGTCGTCCTGCCGCTGCGTAGCTGGCTGCTAGCCGCGCTCTGCGTCGCGGCACTGTTTCTCGCGGCCAGCTATCCGTTCACCAAACGCTTCCTGGCCATTCCCCAGGCCTACCTGGGCGTTGCTTTCGGTTTCGGTATTCCGATGGCCTATGCGGCCGAGCTCGGAACGGTGCCCGCGGAAGCCTGGTGGCTGCTGCTGGCCAACGTCTTCTGGGCGATCGCCTACGATACCGAGTACGCCATGGTTGATCGCGCCGATGATCTCAAGATCGGCATCCGTACGTCGGCGATCACCTTCGGCCGCTTCGACATCCTGGCGGTGATGCTGTGCTATGCGCTGGCGCTGGCCTTGATCGCTGCGGTCGGCCATGGGCTCGGCCTGGGCGCCTTTTTCTACGCCGGCCTGGTGGTCGCCGCGGCCATTGCCGGCTACCATTACACCCTGATCCGGGCGCGCGAGCCGGCCCCCTGCTTCAAGGCTTTCCTGCACAACAACTGGCTCGGGGCCAGTATTTTTGCCGGCATGGCCCTCGATCTTCTGGTCTCGAAAGGGATTTCCGCATGAAAGCTCCCCTGCTTTTTTCGCTGACGCTGCTGGTGGCGACCGTACATGCTGGCGATGGCGACGATACGCGGCAGTTGGCGTCTTTGCCACCGGCCGCAGAGGCGACCTTGCGTACCGAGATGCGCGGCAAGCTGCTGGCCTTGAACGAAATCCTTGGCCTGGTCGCGAGTGGAAAGATCAAGGAGGCGGGAAAGATTGCCGAGCAGGAGCTTGGCATCTCGGCGATGGGCCGGCATCGCGGCCTGCCGTTCGAAAGCCGTCCTGGACCGCACATGCCGCCGGCGATGCACAGTATCGGCATGGACGGGCACCGCGCGGCGAGCGAGTTCGCCCGCATCGCCGCCAGCGGCGACCGCGACAAGACCATCGCCGCGCTGCCCTCGCTGACCAGTGGCTGCGTTGCCTGCCACTACGTTTACCGCCTTCGCTAGTCCGGCACCGTCGCTGTCGCCAGCGCCGTTGCCGGACTACGCTCTGTCCTTGTCGACCCCCGCCAGCACTGGCGGGCAAGCAGAGAGGGCGCCGTGATTCTGCACGTGACCCGCTTTGCGCGGCGCCTACTTGTCGCCGTGCTCTACAGTGCTTGCGGCGCGGCGGTGACGCTGCTGTGCGTTGCCGTGCTCTACCTGGCGACGCGCCCGGATCTCGCCGTCTGGCATACTGCTGACCTCGACGAGGAGTTCACCGAGACTTCCCGAGTGGACAGCTTCGCCGACTATCTGGCGCTGGAGGAGCGGCTGTTCGCCCAACTGCAGGCGCAGGTATATGCCAAGGTGCCGGCCAGCGAGCGGCGCCTGATCAACCGCTACGACCGCAACAGCCTGTCGGATCCGGAAAGCTGGTCGCCGAACTGGAACCGCAGTTTCGAACTGGCAGCGGAGAGGCCAAAGGCCGGTGTCTTGCTGCTGCACGGCATGTCGGATTCGCCATACAGCCTGCGCGCGCTGGGCCAGACGCTTCACGCGGCCGGTGCGACGGTCCTCGGGATACGTCTGCCCGGACACGGAACCGCGCCGTCCGGACTGGTCGAAATCACCTGGCAGGACATGGCCGCAGCCGTACGCCTGGCGATGCGCCATCTCGCCAGGCAGGTCGGCGGGCGGCCGCTGTACGTCGTCGGCTACTCGACCGGCGCCGCCTTGGCGGTGAACTACGCGCTGGCGACGCTCGACGACGGCGCGCTGCCGAAGGTCGATGGAATGGTCCTCCTGTCGCCGGCGATCGGGGTCAGCCCGGCAGCGGCATTCGCCGTCTGGCAGGGGCGACTGGGTCACCTCCTGGGGCTCGACAAGCTCTCCTGGACCGCCATCCTGCCCGAGTACGATCCCTACAAATACGGCTCTTTTGCGGTGAACGCGGGCGATGTGGTCTACCGCCTGACGCGGCAGATCCAGAGCCGCCTGGACGCCCTCGGCGGCAGCGGCAAGCTCGCCGCCTTTCCGCCATTACTGGCTTTCTCTTCGGTCGTCGACGCGACCGTCTCGGCCCCGGCTCTGGTCCGCAATCTCTTCGACCGCTTGCCGCAAGGGGGCCACGAACTGGTGTTGTTCGACATCAACCGGATGGCCGAAATGGAACCGATAATGACCTCGGACCCGGCCGGCGCCGTCAAGGCGCTGCTCGACAATCCCGTGCGCCCCTTCGCCCTGAGCGTGCTGACCAATGAGAGCTCAGCGAGCCGCAAGCTGCTGGTGCGCAGCGAGGGGCCCGGCGATTCGGCACTCACTGAATCTCCGCTCGGCCTCACCTGGCCGCCGGACATCTACTCGCTGGCGCACGTCGCCCTGCCGTTTGCCGCCGACGATCCGATCTACGGCGGGCAGGCCTTGCGCGAGGGCGCTGGCATCCACCTCGGCCAGCTCGCGCTGCGCGGCGAGCGCGGTGTGCTGCAGATTCCGGCAGCGGACATGCTGCGCCTGCGCTGGAACCCCTTTTTTCCCTACGTCGAAGCGCGTGTGCAGGCGTTCACGGGACTGGCCGGGGTCGCGCGCGGCAGCGCGGGCGTTTGTCGCGCGGGTACCGCTTGCTGATAGGCCGCAGGCTTGATGCCGCGATTCGCAGATCGCGCGGCCAGCGATCTGCGACGCGGCTATAATCGCCCGCTGGACGTCCCATCGATTCCCCGGCAATTCTTGGCGGCCGGGCCTGCGTGTGCGGCGAGACTCGATACCCAACGGTCGCCATGGCGACCCAGTCGCCGGGAGGCTCCCGGCCGGACAGCTGATGAAATATCACGACCTGCGCGACTTCGTCGCGCAACTGGAAGGGCTCGGCGAACTCAAGCGCATCCGCGTCGAGGTCGATCCGCACCTCGAAATGACCGAGATCTGTGACCGCGTGTTGCGCGCCGGCGGACCGGCACTGCTCTTCGAGAAGCCCACGGGGCACAGCGTGCCGGTGCTGGCCAATCTCTTCGGCACGCCGCGGCGGGTGGCGCTGGGCATGGGGCAGGAGTCGGTGCTGGCCTTGCGCGAAGTCGGCAAACTGCTCGCCTACCTCAAGGAACCGGAGCCCCCGAAAGGGCTCAAGGATGCCTGGGACAAGCTGCCGGTGCTCAAGCAGGTGCTCAACATGGCGCCGCGCGTGCGCTCGTCGGCGCCTTGCCAGGAAGTGGTCTGGGAAGGCAGGGAGGTCGATCTCTCGCGGCTGCCGATCCAGCTCTGCTGGCCGGGCGATGCCGCGCCGCTGATCACCTGGGGGCTGACGGTGACGCGCGGGCCGCACAAGACGCGCCAGAACCTCGGCATCTATCGCCAGCAGGTGCTCGGTGCGAACAAGCTGATCATGCGCTGGCTGGCCCATCGTGGCGGCGCACTCGATTTTCGCGAGCACTGCCTGCAGCACCCCGGCCAGCCTTTTCCGGTGGCGGTGGCGCTGGGCGCCGATCCGGCAACGATTCTGGCGGCGGTGACGCCGGTGCCGGACAGTCTCTCCGAATATCAGTTTGCCGGTCTGCTGCGTGGCGCCAAGACCGAGCTGGTGAGATGCCTGGGTTCCGATCTGCAGGTGCCGGCTTCGGCCGAGATCGTCCTCGAGGGTTACATCGACCCCGCGGAGACCGCACTCGAAGGCCCGTATGGCGACCACACCGGCTACTACAACGAAAGGTCGCTGTTCCCGGTGTTCACCATCGAGCGCATCAGCATGCGCCGCGAGCCGCTCTACCACAGCACCTACACCGGCAAGCCGCCCGACGAACCGGCGATGCTCGGCGTGGCGCTCAACGAAGTCTTCGTGCCGCTGTTGCAGAAGCAGTTTCCCGAGATCGTCGATTTCTATCTGCCGCCCGAAGGCTGCTCCTATCGCCTGGCGACGGTGAGCATCCGCAAGCAGTATCCGGGGCACGCCAAGCGGGTGATGTTCGGCATCTGGAGTTTCTTGCGCCAGTTCATGTACACCAAGTTCATCATCGTCGTCGACGACGATGTAGATATCCGCGAGTGGAAGGAAGTGATCTGGGCGATGACCACCCGCGTCGACGCGGCGCGCGATACCTTGATCGCCGAGAATACGCCGATCGACTATCTTGACTTCGCCAGTCCGGTCGCCGGCCTGGGCAGCAAGATGGGGCTCGATGCGACCAACAAGTGGCCGGGTGAAACGAGTCGCGAGTGGGGTACACCGATCGTCATGGACGCCGCTGTCAAGGATCGGGTCGATGCGCTATGGAAGGATCTCGGGCTGTGACTGCCGGGGCCCTGAGCGCGGCCCCGGCGTGATCTGGCGCTTGGCCTGTTGATGTCCCGCGCGGCGCGGCAAGAGCGCCGCGCGGCTGGAGAGCAAAATGAGCAATGACTTGATCCCCGATTCCTACCTCGAAGGCGAGCGCGCCTGGTGCCACGTC
>LBIU01000288.1 GCA_000987445.1 Candidatus Accumulibacter adiacens
GTCAGGGCCGGCCCGAGGCCGCCCTGCAGCGTCATGCCGTGGCACGAGCCGCAGTCCTGACGGACGAGGTGAACCAGCGCCTTCTGGCGCTCGGGCGACGGGGCCGCGAGCGGGGGGACGGGCTCGGCGATGGCCAGAGGAGCAGCGACGAGAAGGAGAAGGGCGAGGGCTGGAAGCGCGGGCATGATGCGGGAATCGGTCAGGTTGGAGTCAAGGTCGAGTCAGGTTCAGGTCGGTGGCGCGGCGAATCGGCGCCTTCCGGGAGGTCGGCAGCGAAGTGGCGGCCAAGAGGGCGATTCTATCCGAAGACGAGGCTGCGAGCATCTGCAAGCGTGCCGAATTTGCTGTCCGCCCGGCGGTTTGCACCCGGCGCCGGCACGCCCCATAATGCGCGCTTGCTTCGGCAGCGGATGCCGGTGGAACGAGGAGGCAGAAAATGGATCTTTGGGCGTGTCCGGCAGTAGTCACCGGCGCAGCATCGGGTTTGGGCGCCGAAACGGCGCGCTATCTCGCCGAGGCGGGTGCCAAGGTGACGGTGATCGACATCGACGCGGTCGGTGTGCAGAAGGTTGCCGACGAGATCGGCGGCCTGGCCATTCCCTGTGACGTCGCCAATTCGCAGGCGGCGGAGAATGCCCTGGCGACGGCGCGCGATGCGCACGGCGCGGCGCGCGTTCTGGTGCACTGCGTCGGCCGCGGGCACTCGGAACCGACGGTGGGGGTCAATGGCCCGATGCCGTTGGAGGACTTCCGCCAACTGGTTGAAGTGAACCTGATCTCGACCTTCAACATGATGCGCCTCGCCGCCGCCGACATGGCGCGCTTGCAGCCGCGCTCCAACGGCGAACGCGGCGTCATCCTGTCGACCGCGTCGGTCGCCGCCTACGACGGGCAGAGCGGCGAAGCGGCGTATTCGGCGTCCAAGGGCGGCGTGGTGAGCATGATCCTGCCCGCGGCGCGCGAACTCGGCCCGCTGGGTATCCGCGTCGTCGGCATCGCGCCCGGGCTGTTCGGCACGCCGACGCTGTTCGCCATGGAAAAGAATCT
>LBIU01000289.1 GCA_000987445.1 Candidatus Accumulibacter adiacens
GCCGGAGCAGCGGTCTCGGCAGTCGCGCCAGGCGTGTTGGCAGCGACGCCACTTGCGGCCGTCGCGGCGGCATCGGTGTTTGGCTCCATTGATGAGTCCTGTTCGTTAGCGCGCAGGCTGCTCCGGATTGCTCACCCGTCTCAGGCGGCGCTGCGTTGGTCGAGAAATTCGAGGAGCGTGTTCTTCGTGATCGATCCGCGGTAGCAGCCGTCTTCGTCGACCACCGGCAGTCCGTGGGGGTGGGCCGCCAAGGGTCCATAGAGATCGGTGACCGGGGTGTCTACGGTGAGGGGCTCGACGCCGGCTATGAAGGCATGGTGCAGCTCGGGATCGGCATTGCCCTGCATTTCGGTCTGCAAGGTGTCGATCGACACGACACCCATGAAAGCCTGCTCGGGGCTGACCACATAGCCGAATTCACGCTGGTGTTGGCGCAATCGTTGCAGCGCCGCGCGTACGCCCATGCCAGGGTGATCGATGATCGAGACCTGCGACTTGCGCGCCAGGTCGGCCGCCGAAAATACGCTGGTGAAGTCGACATTCTTGAAAAACGAGCGCACATAGGGCGTCGCCGGGTTCTTGATGATGTCTTCCGGTGTGCCCACCTGGACGACGTTGCCACCTTCCATGATCGCGATGCGGTCACCAATGCGAATCGCCTCGTCGAGATCGTGCGAGATGAAGATGATGGTGCGCTTGCTCTTGCGCTGCAGCTTGACGAGTTCGTCCTGCATCTCGGTGCGGATCAGTGGATCGAGCGCCGAGAAGGCTTCGTCCATCAACAACACCGACGGGTCGTTGGCCAGGGCTCGGGCGAGCCCGACGCGCTGCTGCATGCCGCCGGACAACTCGTCGGGATAGCTGTTTGCCCAGGCCGTCAAGCCAACCTGGTCGAGCGCGGCCAGCGCACTGGCTTCGCGCGCCTCGCTTGCCTCGCCGGCCAGTTCGAGGCCGAAAGCCGCGTTCTGCAATACCGTCAGATGCGGCATCAAGGCGAAGGACTGGAACACCATGCTGATATGGCGGCGCCGCAGTTCGCGCAGTTGCTTGGGGGACATCGCCGCGATATCGTCGCCGTCGAACAGCACCTGCCCTGCCGTTGGCTCGATCAGCCGATTCAGCAGCCGAACCAGGGTCGACTTGCCTGAACCCGAGAGCCCCATGATCACGAAGATCTCGCCTTCGCTAACCGTGAAACTCGCGTCGATGACCCCCAGGGTCTGCCCCGTGCGGGCGAAGATGGTCTCCTTGTCGCGCCCCTCACGCACCAGTTCCATGGCGTCATCTGGACGATTGCCGAATACCTTGTAGAGATTCTTGACGATGAGTCGATCGGACATGAGGCCTTGTGAAGAAATGCAGCGACGCGACAGCAAGCAGCCGTGTGGCTGTTGCGGAGCGGGAATTGAAGAGCAGCAAGGAAGCTGCCAGGCGGAAGGCTGTTCAGCGACCGAGTAGAGTCGCCGGAACGCCAGGGGCGGCGTGAAAACCGAGCGAAGAAATCAACCGTGGCTGACCCCCCACGAGCACTCGGGAAGGGTTCATCCTAGCCCGCGAACGGGTTTGGCGCAAGCCGGCCGGTCCGCATCGACGGACGGCCGGGCGGGCAACGAAGAGGCCGGCGGCGGGGTCTCTCGTGTGTTTCGCGTCGCTTCGCCCCTCACAAATCCCCTACCTGGCCACCCGTGTCGGAAGCGATTCCTGTCTGCGGAGAAGCCCGACAAGGGTCCAGCCGGATGGAGCGCCAGCGTTGAAGCGTTGACTGAAGGGAAAACATGTTAGTGTGTCCTGCAACCGGGAGACGACAGTAGACGAGGAAGAGCATCTCGACCGAAGCGCAGATCGCCACCGCGACTGCGCCGAGGGACGACCATCGTGAGCAAGGCCGCAGGCAGATTTGTCGTCTCGGACCCGTTTACCCTGCGCAGGCGCAGGCGGTTCGTCGACCTGGAGGCGTCGGACGCTGGCGAGGCTGAGCGGCGGAGAGCGCCGGGCCCAGCCAGCGCCAGGCGGCGACGGACCTGCAGATCCTGCCGGTGAGCGAATTTCCACGAGAACAGCAATGGCCGTCGCGCGCGGAGCCGGCTGCGGCCCGCCACGAATTGGCTGCGGACGGATGCTCGAGCCAGCGACGCCGCGCTTGCTTGTGCTCCACGCCCCGGGCAGGCATCCACGAAAGGCATCGTTGCGAGGAGAAGGGAGGGTTGCCGCTCCTGGACTTTGCAGACGAGTGCTGTCCTGGCGAAGGGCACCAGCCACCGGACGACGCCACGCGCGATTGCCCGAACAGAATGCCAGGCGCCATGGTTCCACGTCTATCCGCGTCTGATGGGTAAGGCATCAAGAGATTCGGATTCAGTAGCAATTCGTTCCGGTGGCAGTTTTATTCCTTCACCCATGGTGAGAGGAAAAGCGGTACGCATTTTTTATTCAGGCAGGAAAACGAATAATTATTTGGAGGGACAAACCCATGAAGTCGTATCGAAAATTGAGCAAATCAGCTAGTGCGTTCTTGATCATCTTGGCAGCGATCGCCACTCGGGCGGAGGCTGATCCGGCAGCGGTTTGGATAATCAACCCGTCAGACGTGGAGGTCAACCTTAGCGTAAGGGATGCGAATGGCCATTACCAAGGGGCCGTTGGAGAAAAAGTCTTGCCCATCCCGGCCCACGGAGAGGCCAAGCGATTGTCGGGCCGGGACTCGTCCGGAGGGGGTAAGGTGGGGACGGCGAATTACTATTTCTATCCTTCGCCCGTTGGTAGCTACGCGCAGGTTCAGATTCACGGGGGAAATGGCTATGTCTTCATTGAGCAGCATTCGAACAGGTACCCGGGCAAGTTCATATCAAAACACGTAGGGGCGCCGGATAATCCTCATCCGGGCGAGAATACGTATATTTTGGCAAAAGAACCTGCAAAGCGTCCAACTACCGGAGGTTGGCAGATCTTCTGTAACGTCGGAAACTGCGTGGAAAAGAAGCGAGAGGTTGAGACTCTGGCCGAACGCAGGAGGCAATCGGTGCGCTCGCAAAGCGACGAGGTGAGAGAAAAACGAGAGATCTGCTCGAAGGTTGGCGGCAAGGGAACAGTTTACAGCGCCGAGGTAAATGGTTGCATGTCCAGAGAAGGAATTCGCAGAACGGACATCAACCTTGAGCAGGAAATGCGCGACAACTTGAACGTGACCGAAAGAGAGTCGTTTTCTCTGGACCCGGCGAAAATGAAAAAAGAGGGGGTCGCCTATGCCTGGACTTATGTCTTTGACGCGAACCCGGGGAACGGATGGACAAACCAGCTCTATATAGGGGAGAAGCGCACGGGCGAATTTACCTGCCCCAAGGGCACAAAGAAGCCAATCTACGCACCAGGATCGCCCGAGAACGATCGTGATAGCTGCGCGAGAGTGGCGGCGGACTAGAGCGATGGACTTGCGCTTGTGAAGTAGTGGCTTGTTTGCGGTTACTTCATGGGCGTGCCGGGTGCTTCACCATGCGTGTATTTATCGCTTTGCTCGCCCGGACGAGCACCTGTTATTGGTGCGGTGGTAGAGGATCAGATGCGTAATGTTGGTTGCCAATAAACGACACTTTCAGGTCGTTACGGGAATTGGTTGAAACATCTGTGCAAAAGTGCTGCGCCGCACCGCGTTGCAAGAAAATACAAAAAAATGGAGACAAAAGATGAGCGTATTTAAATGTGAAGTGGGTATGATAAAAGCGGCTGCGATATTTTTCGCAGCCCTGGCGTTTCTCTCCGGCAATGTGGGTGCGCAGGAGGGTGGCGAATTGCCGCCACCTGAGCAGATGAGAGCTGAGGCGGAGTTTTCATTGATGAAGGTCTTTCAACAGTTGGAAAGAGACAAGATAAAGGACGTCAACCCTGAAGAGAGAAAAAGAAATCGCAAGGATACGGTTGGCAGATATACATCGAACCGAGACTATCAGAAGGCGCTTGGCTGGATGAACGAGCTGGAAACGGCTGGCCAAATCGCGTTCAGCAAAGGCTCAGAAAAGCCGTCGGTCAGTGACGTAATCAGCGACATGAAGAGCTACAGGTTCGTGTCGTCTGAATGCAGCAAGATTTTCGTATATCAAATA
>LBIU01000290.1 GCA_000987445.1 Candidatus Accumulibacter adiacens
CGCCTGGCGATCGCCACACGGCGCAGTGCGCTGTCCCGACAGGGCGAACGCCTGGACGCGCTCTGCGAGGTGCTGGGCCTGGAAGTCGAGGAGGGCAAGGAAGCGCGCATCGAGTGCTTCGACATCAGTCACACCCAGGGCGAGTCGACGGTCGCCGCCTGCGTCGTCTATCAGGGGAGCGGCATGCGCAAGTCGGACTATCGTCGCTTCAATATCCAGGACATCCAGCCCGGCGACGATTATGCGGCCATCCGCCAGGCCGTCTTGCGGCGCTACGCCAAGCTACTGACCAGTGAGGGCGCTGTCCCGACCCTGATCCTGATCGACGGGGGCAGCGGCCAGGTCAGTTCGGCAGTCACGGCCCTCGAGGAGCTTGGCCTCACTCATCTACCGCTGCTCGGCGTCGCCAAGGGCGAGGCCCGCAAGCCGGGACTCGAAACACTGATTTTCGCTGATGGCCGCGAGCCGTTACAATTGCCCTCTGAACATCCCGCGCTGCACTTGATCCAGGAAGTCCGCGACGAGGCGCATCGTTTCGCCGTTTCCGGCCATCGCGCCCGACGCGGCAAGGCGGCGCACTCTTCGCGACTCGAAGACATCGGCGGTATCGGGCCCAAGCGTCGCAAAGGGCTGATTTCCCGTTTTGGCGGCTTGCAGGGCATTTCCGATGCCGGAATCGACCAACTGACAGCCGTTCCAGGGATCAGCCGGGAACTCGCCGAGAAAATTTACGCAGCGTTGCACTGATGCCCCTGAACATACCCATTCTGCTGACCTGGCTGCGGATCATCCTGATCCCGCTGCTGATCGCCATCTACTACGTGCCTGCGTCGTGGGTGCAGTTTGTCGGTCGCGATCTCGGAGCGACCGTGGTCTTCGTGGTCGCCGCGGTCACCGACTGGCTCGATGGCTATCTGGCGCGTCGTTGGAATCAGACCTCGGCTTTCGGTGCTTTCCTCGACCCGGTCGCCGACAAGCTGATGGTCGCCGCGGCGCTGATCGTGCTCGTGCAACTGGGCCGGCTCGACGCCATCCTGGCGGCCATCATCATCGGCCGTGAAATCACCATTTCCGCCTTGCGCGAATGGATGGCGCAGATCGGCGCCCATCGCAG
>LBIU01000028.1 GCA_000987445.1 Candidatus Accumulibacter adiacens
GTTCGGCGTCGGTCTCTTCGCCGTCGGCGCTGTCTGTGCTTTCTGCGTCGCCCTGGTCAGCTTCCTCGTTATCCTGTTCGGCGAGCTCCGCCTGTCTTTCGACGGACAGCTCCAGGTACAGCGCTTCGAGCGTATCAATCAGCACTGGCGCCGCTTCGGGCTCGTGCAGGCCGACGATGTCGGTCAGCATCAAGGCCAGCCCGGCAATTGCCTGACGGATTGCTTCCAGCGCTTCGACACTATCGGGATTGGCTGCCTGATTGCGTCGCGACAGGGCATGTTCGAGGGCCATGCTCAGGCGATTCACCGCTTCGATGCCGACGGTTCCGGCGATGCCGGCCAAGGTATGGGCGGCACGGTACATCTCGTGGGTGGTGGGCGCCAGGGGGTCGCTTTCGAGCACCGAGAACTCATGCTGCAGCGTCGCCAGGTGAGCTTTCGCCTCTTCGTTGAAGATCTCGGCGAGCGCCGAGGTGATGGTCAGTCGCTGGCGTCGGCTGTGCTCATCGACGGCGCTGCCATCCGGCGCGGCCGCCGATTCCGGCACGGGGGTTTCGACGACGGCGCTTTCCTCGCTGGCGCGCAACAGCGACGCGGCCAGAGCCATCATGTTCGTGGCATCGGGAAGCTGAGCCTCGCCGGTTTTCAGGTGTTCCACCCAGGCGACAAAGACGCTGTAGGCCTGGCCGAGCAGGTCGATGATCGTCGGCGTGACTTCGTTTTCCTGGCGCAGCCACAGGTTGAGAACCTGTTCGACCGACCAAGCCGCTTCACCGAAGTCCCTGAGCCCGACCATGCGGCCACTGCCCTTGAGGGTATGCACCGAACGGCGGAGCGCGGTCAGCAATTCGGTCTCTTGCGGTTGCGTCTTCAGCTTCTGGAAGTTCTGGTCGATACTGGCCAGTACCTCTTCCGCCTCGGCAAGGAAGATTTCCAGGATTTCGGCGTCGACCTCCTCGCTACTGGCCTGCGAGAGCTGGATCGTCGCCGCGGAGGGTTGCGGCGTCTCGGCAGTTGGCGGCTTGAGCGCGGCCATTGTCGCGTCGATCTGCGCGCCCGCATCGCCGCCGGCAGCGAGTGCGGACAGCAGTTGTTTGATCTGCGGCCCGACGCGCTTGTCGCCCACCAGGTCGCTGTCTTTTTGCAGGGCCGCGAGATGTCTGGCGACCTGCTCGCGCAGTTGCGCATCGTCCGGCTGTTCCCTGAGTGCCTGCAGCAAGGCGTGCGCTTCGAGTTTCTGCTGTTCGAGTTCCTTTTCGACCGTCTCTGTGGGCTCTTCGGCGAGTGCTTCGCGACCGGCGCTGGACTCCATCTTTCTGACGAAGGCATCGAAGTCCGTCGCACCGTGTTGCAGGGCATCGACGAAAAAACCCACCAGCGACAGTTTCTCGGCGAGTTGCTCGAAGTCGGTCTCCAGGGGCACATAGTCGGCGGCCGAGAAAGCCTTGATATCGGCGGCGCACTTCTTCAGAACCGTGACCGCCGCCTCATGGCGCATCATGGTCAGCGCACCGATGACCTGTCGCATCGGATTTTCCAGCGCTTCCAGATCGGCGCCCTTGTCGACGTCCCGGAAAAAGCCATCGAGGACCTGTTCGACGTGCGTCAGGTTGTTCTGGATCTCCCTGGCCACCTGGCTGATCAACAGCTTTTCCTGTGCCTGGCGTGACATTTCGTCGAGCGACGGCAGTTCCGACTCCGGTGACAGCGGCTTGCCGGCAAGACAGGCATGGATCCGATCGACCATTACATCGACCTGGTGCGTGAAGCTGTGGTCCAGATACTGGATGTTTCCCTGCGCATTCAGCGCCAGTAGGATCGCCGTGGCCGTTTCCATGGCCAGCACTTCGCTGTGCTTGGCGGGCGTCTTGAGCAAGAACTCGGCCACCTCTCCGATGGCCTGGACCAGGCGCCGAAAGTCGGCCTGGCCAAGTTCTTCGACCACCGCTGCCAGCGCCGTGCTGTTGCTGCCGAACGTCGGTAGCGCCTGGGTGCTGCCGGCACAGAACTTGTTCCAGGATTCTTCCGTGTTGGCAATCGCTTCACGCAAGCGACGGCGCACGGACTCCTCGGCGACCGCCGTTTCGGGTGCCGCCCCGGGTAGCAGGGCGGCCAAGTGGTAGGCGCCTTGTACCCGCTGCACGGCGCGATGCTTGCTGTTGGCATTGGCGACCAGGTACAGCGCGTCACGCATCAGGCGTTCGGCGACATTGCTCGAGCCTTCGAGGAGTCGGCGAATCTGCAGGTCGATGCGTGAGCACAGCTGCCTGGCATCGGCATCCGGCGGCAGCGCCCCTTCCGCCAGGGCGCTCAGGAAGGCGGTGGCGATCCACCAGAAGGCGCGTGCCGACGGCAGCTCCTGGAGGGCCTCTATGCGTTTGACGGCGTCGAGCATTTCCGGCACCCCGCCACCGCTCTGTGGCGCACGCAACCACGACAACAGGCCGCGCTGGAAGTGCGCGCGTTGCTGCCGCAGGCGACGCTGAAACTCGCCGCCGCCAAGTTGCGGGGAAGCGTCCGCACGACGGGGCGGGCGTATGCGCAGGTCCGGGAAGAAAAGGTCGCTGGCCAGGACGCGTTCGTGTCCGCGCGCTGCCTGCAGTTCTCGATAAAGGGGCAGCAGTCGCAGGGGCTGATTGGGCTGGCCGCCGATCAGGTCATCGAGGTAGCGATGAAGGCTGGCAATGGTGCGCTGGGCGAGCTCGACGAGCATCGCGTTGCACGGCTGCTCCTGGCGCTCGATCGCCTCGAGCAGCGACTCCAGCGCTTCGGTGAACTGGGTGACCCCGTCGAGACCGACGATGGTCAGCGCGCCTTGCACCTGGTGCAGGTGGGTACGACAGAATCTGATCTGGCCGAGATCGGCGCTGTCGACGGCCACGCTTGCCGCCACTTCCTGCAGCGCCTTGTCGGCACGCTCCAGGGCGAGGTCGATCTCGCTCTTGACCCAGGTCAGCGGGCCGATATCGAAGTCCGTCTGGGCATTCATCCGGGAAGGGGTCTCCACTCCTGTCTATCGCCGCGGCAGGTCAAGTGACCTTGAAACCGGCGACCGAGCCTTTCAACTCCGTAGCCAGGCCGGCCAGCTCGCCAATGGCTGTCGCGGTCTTCTGCGTGCCGGCCGTCGTTTGCCCGGTAACCAGCAGGATGTCCTGCATCTTTCGGGCCACTTTGGTGGCCAATTCCGATTGCTGACGGGTGGCGCCAGCGATGGTTTCGATCAAGGCCGTGAGCTTTCGCGAAACTTCGCCGATCTCGGCCAGCGCCTGGCCTGCGGCATCGGACAGGCGCGCGCCGTCGACGACGCCGCGGGTCGATTCCTCCATCGCCGAAACGGTGTCCTGGGTGTCGGTTTGAATGGTCCTGACGATCGCGCCGATCTGCTTGGTCGCTTCGCCCGAACGTTCGGCCAGGCGTTGCACCTCTTCGGCGACGACCGTGAAGCCGCGCCCGGCTTCACCGGCGGAGGCGGCCTGGATGGCTGCGTTGAGCGCCAGGACGTTGGTCTGCTCGGTGATGTCCGAGATCAGCTCGACGATTTCCCCGATTTCCTGTGACGACTCGCCGAGACGCTTGATCCGTTTCGAGGTTTCCTGAATCTGGTCGCGGATCTTGTTCATGCCCTTGATCGAGTCTTCGACGGCCTTGGTGCCTTTGGCGGCCGCTGCCAAGGACTGGCGGGCGACGGTGGCCGACTGCTTGGCGTCGCCGGAAACGTTGGTCATCGAGGTCGACATGTTGAGTACGGATTGACCGGCCAACTTGATCTCGGTGGTCTGCTGTTCGGCAGCGGCGAGCAGCTCGACGGAAGTCTTTTGCGCCATGCCGGTGGCGTCGGTGACGCGGCTGGCCGCGTCGTTGATGCGGCCGACGAGCACGCGCAGTTCTTCGATGGTGTAGTTGATCGAGTCGGCGATGGCCCCGGTGATGTCCTCGGATACGGTCGCGGTGACGGTCAGGTCACCGTCGGCGAGATCGCCGAGCTCGTTCATCAGGCGCAGGATGGCGCCTTGGTTCTGGCGGTTGACCAGTTCGGTTTCGCGGCGGCTGCGTTCGGCAGTCTCCGCCTGTCGCTTGCTTTCCGTGAGATAGGTCTTGGCCAGCAACAGCAGCAGGCCGATGGCCAGCACGATCAGGCCTGCGAGAGCAAAGCCGTAGCCCGTGCGCTCCATGACTTTGGCCTGGTAGGCCTGGGCCAGTTGCTCAGTGGCTTGTAGCAACTCCTCGCTGTCACGAAAGATCTGCGAACCCGCTTGTTTGGCGATCACCAGTCGCTGCAGGTTGCCAAGGATGCCGCCCACGGCGGTCCGATACTCGCTGAAACTGCTGTCGAGTTCGCTGAGTTTCTGTTTGGTGTCCGGGTCCGTGGTGGCGCTGATGCGCAGCGTTTCGCTGCCCTTGCTCAAGGCATTGATGAGCTCACGAAAAGTGTTCGTGTCCTTGCCCAGGAGAAAGGCGATTTCCGAGTCGATGGCGTCGCCGACGAGCAGCGAATTGGCGTTCTTGGCGATCCTCTGGGTGAGCATCACCAGCTGGTTGGCGGCGGCTATCTCGCGGATGCCGGCACTGCTCTGCAGCTTCAGTGCGGCGATCTGCTCCGACCGGTCGAGTAGTTGCGGGTTCTTGTCGTTGATCGAGGCGACATCCTTGCCGAGCGAGATCAGGTTTTTCTCCATCTCCAGCAGGCGCCCGGCATTCTTGTCGGTCTTCTCCCAGGCTTCGGTGAGGACCAGCAACTGCGGGTGTACGCTGGCCGGCGAAGCGGGTACCAGCGTGGCCCCCAGTTCCCCCCCATTGATCAGCCGGTCGAGGCTGTTTACGAAACTGTCGCGTGAGCCCCTGAGCTGTTTGAAGGCCGCCGCATCACCGAGCAAGGCCAGGCTGGATGCCTTGGCCAGTCGCTGCGAGAGCATTCCCATGTCACCGGCGGCGGCGATGTAGGCGGTGCCGTAGGCCGACTGCCGGTCGTCGCGATAGACGACGATGGCAATGATCAGCATCACCAGCAGCAGCGTGCCGCCAAGAATTTGCAGCTGTTTGGCAACCGGGTAGCGGCCGAGCACCGGCAGCGAAAACGGGGTTTTCCCGGCATCGCTCGTCGGCTGGTCCGCGTCCATCACCGTGCGAGCCACCAGGGTCTCGCCTGCCGGGTCTGCCGTGGTGGACAGGGAACTCGGCAGTTTGGACTTCGACGTCATATTGCTTCTCCGGTTACACGGTGACTGCGCGACTGCGTGACCGCCTGACTACGGCGTGACTGAGGGGGGCCGCGGCGTTTGCTCCAGAAAGCGGCTCACACGCCAATTTCCATGAATGCCTCGTCGGCCAGCAGTTCACGCACCTTGAGTTTCTTCCAACGCCGCCCCTCGTTGTCGCTGTATGCGTCACGCGCCCAGGCCGGTGCTACCGGATCGGACGCTTCGAGGTGCAGGGCTTCGACGTTGCGTAAACCGATCATGCGGGTGACCAGCAGGGCGGCGTTGCTGCCATGGCGGGTGCCGATCAACAACAGGCGCGAGCTCGCATTCTGCGGCGTCGCCTCCTTGCCGAGAAAGGCCGACAGATCGACCACTGAGTACAGGTTGCCGCGGATATTGGCCACGCCGGCGAACCACGGTTGGGTCAAGGGAACGCTGGTCAGTGGCGTCAGCGGAACGATCTCGCCCGAGTCCGCCAGATCCAGGAGCCAGTGATCGGCTCCCGCCTGGATGCCCAACAAGCCGGCCGAACTCTGATTGCCCATGCCGGCCAGTCGTGCCGCCAGATAGGACTGAAAATCGTGCAGGCTGATCTTCTTGGTCATGCGCTTGCCGGCGCTCAGAGTGCCGCGATCTTGGCCAGCAGTTCCGGGCCGTTGACGGGTTTGACGAGGTAATCCTGCGCACCCTGGCGCAAGCCCCAGATCTTGTCGGTCTCCTGCCCCTTGGTGGTGCACACGATGACCGGAATGTTGCGAGTTGCCTCGTCACGGGTCAAGGTGCGGGTTGCCTGGTAGCCGTTCAGGCCGGGCATGACCACGTCCATCAGGATCAGGTCGGGCAATTCACCCTTGGCCTTGGCGATTCCCTCTTCGCCGCTGTCGGCGGTAATGACCTCATAGCCGCTACTGGTCAACAGCGCTTTCATGACATGGCGCTCGGTGGGCGAATCGTCAACGACGAGAATTTTCTTGATAGTCATGGCAGTGGGCTCCCTCAGGCTGACGGCGGTGCAAAAGTGGCGACCGTTTGCAGGAGGCTGTCTTTGGTGAATGGCTTGGTCAGGTACTGGTCCGAGCCGACCATGCGACCGCGCGCACGGTCGAACAGGCCGTCTTTCGACGACAGCATGATCACCGGCGTGGAGCGGAAACGCTGGTTCTTCTTGATCAGTGCGCAGGTCTGGTAGCCGTCGAGGCGCGGCATGACGATGTCACAGAAAATGACCGCTGGCTGATGATCCGCGATCTTTGCCAAGGCATCGAAACCGTCCTCGGCCAAGAGCACCTGACAACCGGCCTGGACAAGAAAGATTTCCGCGCTGCGGCGAATGGTATTGCTGTCGTCAATGACCATGACCTTGACGCCGCGCAGGCTTGCCGCTTCAGCCAATTGTCTCCTCCAGGGTGCGTCAGCTGCTTATCTTGAGGACATCGCGGTTCCGCCGCCGTCTCCTGCTGACATTACTATAACGCATTGTCTTCAAATCTCGACCATTTCGAAGTCTTCCTTGCGCGCACCGCACTCCGGACAGGTCCAGTTGATCGGGATGTCCTGCCAACGGGTGCCCGGCGCGAGGCCTTCGTCTGGCAGGCCGGCTGCTTCGTCATAAATGAAGCCGCAGGTGAGGCACATCCAGGTGAGGTACTGCTGGTCGTTTGCTGTGTTCATGGCTACCGTCAGTTTTCGGTTAGAATCGGCGAAAAACCGCTAGATTCTAGCCAAACCCCTCTCTTGCTGCCAAGACTTTCTTTTTCACGGAAAATCTTCGCCGACCGTGGCCGCTTATCGATGACCCCCTATTCCGTGCAAATGCCGCCACCAATGGTGCTGAGCTTCGCTGCCAGCGACCCCTCCGGCGGTGCCGGCCTGCAGGCCGACCTGATGACTGCTTCGGCGCTCGGCTGCCACGCCCTGTCGGTGACCACGGCGCTGACCGTCCAGGACTCCGTCGGCGTCGCCAGCATTCTCGCCATCGATGCCGACTGGGTCGAGGACCAGGCGCGGACCCTGCTGGAGGACATGCCGGTAGCGGCGTTCAAGATCGGCCTGCTGGGCAGCGCCGAAAACATGCTGATCATCGCCGAAATTCTCGCCGATTACCCGCAGCTGCCGGTGGTCCTCGACCCGGTATTGGCCTCCGGGCGCGGCGACGAACTGGCCGATGAGGAAATGATTGCCACGTTGCGCGAGGTCTTGCTGCCGCTGACCACGATCCTGACGCCGAATTCGCTGGAAGCGCGCCGCCTGACCGACGAAGAGAACGACGCTGAGGTCCTGGACGGGCCTCTGGCCCTCGATGACTGCGCGCAGCGCCTGCTCGCCTTCGGCTGTCAGTATGTGTTGTTGACCGGCACCCATGACAATACGCCACGGGTGGTCAATAGCCTCTATGGAGGCGAGCGCGGGCTGCTGCGCCGCGACGTCTGGGATCGCCTCCCGGGCAGCTACCACGGCTCGGGGTGCACGCTGGCCTCGGCGATCGCCGCGCACCTCGCCCGGGGCCTGCCGGTCAGCGAGGCGGTGCAGGCGGCGCAGGCGTACACCTGGCACGCACTGGCGGCCGGTTTCCGCGTCGGCATGGGCCAGTACCTGCCGGATCGCTTCTTTCGACAGCGCGTCAGCAGCGGAGACCTCGTTGTCTGAAGCCATTTGCGCGCCCAGGCGTCCGCGCGGGCAAGCGCCTCGGTCGCCGCTGCGCGGCCTCTACGCGATCACGCCTGATTGCCTGGCCGCGACCGTCCTCCTCGATCGCGTGCGGGCAGCCTTGCAGGGCGGGGCGGCCTTTGTCCAGTATCGCGACAAGGGCGCTGACCCGGCCCGCCGGGCGGAAGTCGCGCGCGCCTTGCTGGCGCTCTGCCGGCAGTTCGGCGCCCGCTTGCTGATCAACGACGATCTGCCACTGGCGCTGGCGGTGGGCGCCGACGGGGTGCACCTGGGCGCCGCTGACGGTCAGCTGTCGGCCGCGCGCGCGGCCCTTGGCAGCTCTCTTCTGCTTGGCGCTTCGTGCTACGACGATTTCGGGCGCGCTCGCGCTGCCGCGGCGGCTGGCGCCGACTACCTGGCCTTCGGCGCCATGCACCCGTCGTCCACCAAACCCCTGGCGGTGCGGGCCTCGCCGTCACTGATCAGCCGCTGCCGCGACGAGCTGCAACTTCCGGCCTGTGCCATCGGCGGTATTACCGTCGAGAATGCGGCGCCGCTGCTGGCCGCCGGCGCCGATCTGCTGGCGGTGATCAGCGACCTCTTCGAGGCGCCCGATGTGGCCTCGCGCGCCGCCGCCTATCACCAACTTTTCGAGGAAAATGCGCTTGATCTCCCAAAATCAACAACTCTTTGAACGGGCCCAGAAGCACATCCCGGGTGGCGTCAACTCTCCGGTGCGTGCCTTTCGTTCGGTCGGCGGCACGCCGCGCTTCTTTGTGTCCGGTGCCGGCGCCCATGTCACCGACGCCGACGGCAAGCGCTATGTCGATTACGTCGGCTCCTGGGGGCCGTTGATTCTCGGGCATGCGCATGCGGGAGTACTGGCGGCGGTGCAGGAAGCGACGCGCAGGGGGCTGTCCTTCGGCGCGCCCACCGAAAGCGAGGTCGACATGGCCGACCTGCTGTGCGCGTCGCTGCCTTCGCTGGAAATGGTGCGTCTGGTCAGTTCCGGGACCGAGGCGACGATGAGTGCCATCCGCCTGGCACGCGGCCATACCGGGCGTGATCTGCTGATCAAGTTCGAAGGTTGCTACCATGGCCATTCGGACAGCCTGCTGGTCAAGGCCGGGTCGGGGATGCTGACCCTCGGCAACCCGAGTTCGGCGGGCGTACCGGCAGACCTTGCGCAGCACACCCTGGTTCTCGACTACAACGATAGCGCCGGGCTGGAAGCGGCTTTCGCCGAGCACGGGGCGAAAATCGCCGCGCTGATCGTCGAACCGGTGGCCGGCAACATGAACCTGGTGATGCCACGACCGGAGTTCCTGCAGGCGATGCGCAGGCTGTGCAGCGCGCACGGCGCGGTGCTGATCTTCGACGAAGTGATGACCGGTTTTCGGGTTGGCGCCAGCTGCGCGCAGGGTCTCTATGGGATCACGCCGGACCTGACCACGCTCGGCAAGGTGATCGGCGGCGGTTTGCCGGTGGGTGCTTTCGGCGGGCGCCGGGAGATCATGAGCCAGGTAGCGCCCCTCGGTCCGGTGTACCAGGCCGGCACCCTGTCCGGCAACCCGGTGGCCGTGGCAGCGGGTCTGGCGACTCTGAAGTGCGTCCGCGCGGCCGGTTTCTACGAGCAGCTGACGCAACGTACCCGACAGCTGACCGATGGCCTGCGGGCCGCGGCAGAGAAGAACGGTGTGCCGTTTTCGGCGCAGGCAGTGGGCGGCATGTTCGGGCTCTACTTCCGTCGCGAGTGTCCGCAGACCTACGCCGAAGTGATGAGCTGCGATGGGCAGGCCTTCAACCGATTCTTCCACGGCATGCTCGACGCCGGCCACTATTTCGCTCCCGCCGCTTACGAAGCCGGTTTCGTTTCCGCAGCCCATGACGAGGCCGATATTGCGGCGACGGTTGCTGCGGCCGAAGCGGTTTTCAAGGCTTGGTAAGCGAGCCGACTGGCAAGAATCCTGCGAGCGCAGCGCGCGCGGCCAGCGCTGCCTCGTTCAGGCGGTCCTGCGGTTGGCGGCGCGGTTGCTCTTGATTCTGCGCTTTTCGAAAAACTTCAGTCCGAAATACATGCCGCTGCCGATGATCACCATGCCGACGACCAGGGCCGAGTAGGCGATCGGCCAGGGAATACCCTTGGTGACCATGGTGAATTCCGACATCCCGCCCATGCCGGCCAGGACGTTGATCGGCATGAAGATGACGCTGAGAATCGTCAGTCGCTTGATGTCCTTGTTCTGGTTGATGTTGATTGCGCTGTCGGTGGCATCCATCAGGAAGTTGAGCTTGTTGAACAGGAAAGCGGTGTGACCATCGAGCGACTCGATGTCGCGCAGGATTTCGCGCCCGTCGGAGAGTTGCGCTTCGGAAAGGAACCTGCCGCGCAGCAGGAAGGACAGCGCGCGGCGGGTATCGAGCACGTTGCGCCGGGTACGCCCGTTGAGGTCCTCGGCTTCGGAAACCGCCGCCAGGATCTCGGTGGCCTCCTGGTCGGTGATGTGTGAACGCAGCACCTGTCGGCCGACTCGCTCCAGTTCGGCGTACACCGCCTCCAGCGCATTCGCCGAGTACTCGACGTCCGCCGCGTAGAGGTCGAGCAGGACGTCCTTGCCGTCGGTCACGTAGCCGGGTCGCGTGCGCGCACGTGCGCGTTGCAGACGGAACACCGGCAGTTCCTCGGTGCGGATGGTGAACAGGATGTCGTTCTGCAGGATCAGCGCCACCGGGACGTTACGCGATTCTTCCTTGGTGTCGAGCAGGAAGTCCGAATGCAGATGGGTGTGGCCTTCTTCGTCGACGTAGAAACGGGCGCTGGCTTCCAGGTCGGTCAGGCTGCCGGGGTCAGGCAGGTCGACGTCAAAGCGGCGGCCAATCCAGCCGCGAATTTTTTTGGTGGGCGCGATCAGGTCTACCCAGATCGGCTTCAGGTCCTGCAGTTCCTCGGGGCGGGTGATGGTGATCTGGCGCAGGTGGCCGTCGTGCAGTTCGAAAGCGGTGACCGCCGTCTTCTCGTTGCGGTAGTGACTGTCGTCGATCAGTTCTTCGAGGACGTCGTCGGAAAGGATGGCCAGGATCGGATCGGCACCTTCCTTGACCTCTTCCCAGACGATCAGACGCTCGTTGGGCTCCAGCGATTCGAGAATATAGGCGACTTCTTTCGGCGGCATCAGCCTCAGCTTCTGGCGCAATTCGCGGCGATAGCGTTGCTGAATCTCGGCGCTGGCTTCGTCGAGCGATGGCGTGTCCTGGTCGCGCAACAGGGGCTCGACGAGTTCCTCGACGCGTTTTTGCAGCGAGAGCAGCGATCGCACCTCGCTGAGGTGAACGTCGGCGAGGCCTTTTTGCAGCGCCTCGGGCGCCAGCCGCTTGTTTTCTTCGCTCAAAATCTCACCCCGCCGATGTAAATGCCGCACTTCAAGGGGCGGGAGTTTAGCATTGCCGGAAGGGCAGGGTGTTCGCCGCCCGGCGCATTTTTTTTCCAATCGAAACAGCGTGCAACCGCTTGCTGCACAGCGGGCTGGTCAACAGAACAAGGGAGGGCGCAATGACTTTCGCACGACGCTTACTATCAGCGCTGGCAGCAGTGGCCGTGAGTGCGCCGGCTTTTCCGGCGCTCGCTGCTGGTACCGATCCGCGCCCCTTCGAGGCGACCGAACTGGGCCACATTCGCCGCAACGAGCAAGGTCAGCTGGAAGTCGTCCGGACGCCGTCGGCGAGCCCGAGCGGCGCCTCAGCAATGCCGGCCGCCACGGTCACTCACCCGCCGAGCCAGGTCGTCGGCAAGAAATCGCCGCCCCTTGCGAGCGGCGGCCGGACCATCGTCGTCGGGCCGCAGGAGCCGGTCAAGAGCATCACGGAAGCGGCGCGCATCGCGCGCGACGGCGACAGCATCGAAATCCACTCCGGCGACTACCGGCGGCAGGCGGTCGTGTGGACGCAAGCCCGGCTGACCATCCGCGGCATCGGCAAGCGTCCGCGGCTGATCGCCGACGGCGCGCACGCCGAGGGCAAGGCCTTGTGGGTCGTGCGCAACGCCGACATGTTGATCGACAACATCGAGTTCAGGGGCGCGCGTGTTCCCGATGGCAACGGCGCCGGCATCCGCTTCGAAAAAGGCCATCTGAAAGTCGTCCGCTGTGCGTTCTTCGACAACGAGATGGGAATCCTGACCAGCAACTTCGCGGATGCCGTGCTCGAGGTCGAGGATAGCGAGTTCGGTGAGGCGCCCAAGCACGCTGGCGACTTGCACCATCTGCTCTATGCGGGAAGGATTGCCAGACTGAGCGTCAGGGGGAGTCGCTTCGAGGAGGGTTTTCGCGGTCACCTGATCAAGTCGCGGGCGCGCGAAAGTTCCATCCTCTACAACCTGCTGGTCGACGGTCCCGACGGCAGCGCCTCGTACGAACTCGAATTCCCGAATGGCGGCGTGGCCTGGGTGATCGGCAACATCATTGGCCAGAGCGAGCACACCGACAACCGGGATCTGGTGTCCTATGGCGCCGAAGGCCAGCACTGGCCCGACAACGCGCTCTATCTGGCGCACAACACGCTCGTCGACCCCTTGTACGCTGGCCGCTACCTCCGCGTCTGGACCGACAGGATGCCGCCCGCAACCGAGGTCTGGGCGATCAACAACCTGCTCGTAGGGTACGGCGTCCTCGCGCCGCAAGGCCGCGGCCGTTTTGAGGGCAACCGCAGCATCGATCGCAAACTGCTCAGCGATGGTCATGGCCGGGGCCTGCCGTTCCGCTTGCCAGACAATTCCCCATTGCGTGGCCAAGCGACGTCGCCCGGCTTTGCGGGTGAGCGAAGCCTGGCCCCCAGCGCCGAATTCAAGCTGCCTGCCGGAACCCGCCCGCTGCCTGTTGGCGGCCCCTTGAGCGCGGGTGCCTGGCAGTAGATCGGTCGCTCACTCGTCGCTGTCGCTGTCCATGAGCACGTTGGTAAACACGTCCTGGACGTCATCGAGCGAATCGAGGGCGTCGATCAGTCTCTGCATGCGCTGCGCGTCGTCGCCGGTGAGCGACATCTCGTTCTCGGCCTTCATGGTCACGCCGCCGTACTCGGACTGGAAGCC
>LBIU01000291.1 GCA_000987445.1 Candidatus Accumulibacter adiacens
CCACGGGCAAGCAATTCGCAGGCATCCCACTCTTTCCAGGCGGCACGATCTTCACCGAGGTAGCGGGCGAACGCCTTCTGCCCCCAGGGGCTGTCGAGCGCGTGGCTGATCGGCGCCAGCGCCGACAGCGAGCGATAGCGGCCGGGGTTGCGCAGCGCGCAGACCAGCGCCCCGTGGCCGCCCATCGAATGACCACTGATCGCGCGGCGCGTGTCGATCGGCAGCTGTGCTTCGATCAGTGCCGGCAACTCGTCGACCACGTAGTCGTGCATCCGGTAGTTCTCGGCCCACGGCGGCTGCGTGGCGTTGAGGTAGAAACCGGCACCGTGCCCGAAATCCCCGGCCCCTTCAGGGTCGCCCGGCACCTGCGCACCGCGCGGGCTGGTGTCGGGGGCGATGATGGCCACGCCCAGCTCCGCAGCGAGGCGCTGGGCGCCCGCCTTGTGCATGAAGTTCTCGTCGCTGCAGGTCAGACCGGAGAGCCAGTACAGCGCCGGGACCTTGCCGATCGCGGCCTGTGGCGGCAGATAGACGGAAAATACCATCTCGCAGCGCAGGGTCGCCGAGAAATGCCGGTAACGGCGCTGCCAGCCGCCAAAACAGCGGTTGGCAGCCAGCGCTTCGAGCCTTGCAGGCGTCGTCATCCGGACGCTCAGAAGTGGATCACCGTACGGATGCTCTTGCCTGCGTGCATCAGCTCGAAAGCGTCGTTGATGTCCTCCAGACCCATGCGGTGGGTGATGAAGGTGTCGAGCGGAATCTCGCCGCTCTGCGCGCGCGCGACATAGCCGGGCAGTTCGCTGCGGCCACGCACGCCGCCAAACGCCGAACCCCGCCACACGCGGCCGGTCACCAACTGAAACGGTCGCGTCGAGATTTCCTCGCCAGCGCCCGCGACGCCAATGATCACCGATTCGCCCCAGCCCTTGTGGCAGCACTCGAGCGCCGCGCGCATAACCTTGACATTGCCGATGCACTCGAAGGAGTAGTCCACGCCGCCATCGGTCAGGTCGACGATCACCTCCTGGATCGGGCGATCATCATCGGCCGGATTGATGCAGTCGGTCGCCCCCAGCTGCCGGGCAATGGCGAATTTTCCCGGGTTGGTGTCGATGGCGATGATCCGCGCCGCCTTGGCCATCACCGCGCCGATCACTGCCGAGAGGCCGATACCGCCGAGACCGAAAATGGCCACCGTCGCCCCCGGCTCGACCTTGGCGGTATTGACCACTGCGCCGATGCCGGTGGTCACGCCACAACCGAGCAGGCAGACCTTCTCCAGCGGCGCCTCCTTGGCAATCCTGGCCAGCGAGATCTCGGGCAGCACGGTGTACTCGCTGAAGGTCGAGGTGCCCATGTAATGGTAGATCGGCCTGCCCTGGTGCGAGAAACGGCTGCTGCCGTCCGGCATCAGGCCCTTACCCTGGGTGGTGCGAATGGCCTGGCAGAGATTGGTCTTGCCCGAGCTACAGAACTTGCATTTCCCGCACTCGGGCGTGTACAGCGGAATCACGTGGTCACCGACCGCTACGGAAGTCACGCCGGGCCCAAGGGCCTCGACGATACCACCGCCCTCGTGCCCGAGAATGCTCGGAAAAATCCCCTCGGGATCGGCGCCGGAAAGCGTGAACGCATCGGTATGGCAAACGCCAGTGGCGACGATGCGCACCAGCACCTCGCCTTCGCGGGGCGCCTCGACATCGACTTCGGTGACTTCCAGAGGCTGTCCCGCAGCCCAGGCAATGGCAGCACGTGCCTTGATCATCGGCAATTCTCCTCGATCCTAATATGCAAGTCGCGCAAGTGACTCACGCAGTCCCCTGCGCCGCTCGCGCGCGATACCCAAGGCAGCAGGCGCCGGTCGACCGTGCATCAATGCAGGTCTTTCACTTTCAGGCGTGGCAAGCGGAGCACTTCGACCCCCTCCTCACGCAGCGCCTCATACTCCTCGCTGCTCGCCTGGCCGCGAATCGAGCGTTCCGGCGCCTCCAGATAGTGGATCCTTCTGGCCTCTTCGGCGAAACGGTCGCCGACATCCTCGCAGTTGGCGAGCACCATGGTCGTCAGCTGCTGCAAGGCCGAGCGCGCGCCAGCACGCGGATCGATGGCGGGCGGCTGCGGCGCGGCGGCGGCGGGGGCTGATGCGGCAGGTCCGGGTGCTTGGGAGGGCGAAGCCCCTTCCGGGCCCTTTGCCTGACCACCGACATGCAAGGCCGACGGCACGCGACGAACCTGCAGCGAACCGCAGTCCGGGCAGCTGATCAGGGAACGCGACGACTGGCTGTCGAAATCCTCGCGCGACTGGAACCAGCCTTCGAAGCGATGTTCGTGCTGACAGGAAAGGTCGAAAATAATCATCGGGAACCAGGGCAGAAAGCCGGCGGTGAAGGGGTCGTGCCCGGAGCCGGGATCGAACCGGCACAGCCGCAAGGCCGAGAGATTTTAAGTCTCTTGTGTCTACCTATTCCACCATCCGGGCGATACGGCCAATTATACCTGCCCCGAAATGAAAGAAAGGGAAAGTGCATTGCGCACTTTCCCTTCGATATCTGGAGCGGGAGAAGAGTCTCGAACTCTCGACCTATACCTTGGCAAGGTATCGCTCTACCAACTGAGCTACTCCCGCTTGGAAGCATTTCTGGCGCCGCTCGGCACGTCGGGAAAACCCGCCGTGAATCGAAAGATTCGCGACCACCAGCGCGGCGCATTATCCGGATGCCGGTCGGCGCTGTCAACCC
>LBIU01000292.1 GCA_000987445.1 Candidatus Accumulibacter adiacens
GGTGCTGAGATGATTGACAAGAAACAGGCGCGTTTGCGCAGGGCTCGCAAAACCCGGGCCAAAATTGCCGAACTTAAGTCGGTACGTCTGTCGGTTCACCGCAGCAACTGCCACATCTACGCACAGGTGATTTCGGCCTGTGGGACCAAGGTTCTGGCTGCGGCCTCGTCGCTGGAGCCGGAAGTGCGCAAGAACCTGCCGAATGGTGGTGACGTCGGTGCCGCGAAAGCGATTGGGCAACTGGTTGCCGAGCGTGCCAGGAAGGCCGGCATCGAACAGGTCGCCTTCGATCGTTCCGGATTTCAGTATCACGGACGGATCAAGGCGCTTGCCGAGGCGGCCCGTGAAGCCGGCCTCAAGTTCTGACCGCCGCACCCTGCAAAGAATTGGAGTAATCAATGGCTAGACCACAAGGCAGAAAACCTCAGCAGTCTGACAGGCCCGATGACGGTATGCGCGAGAAGATGATTTCGATCAACCGCGTCACCAAGGTTGTTAAGGGTGGTCGGATTCTCGGCTTCGCGGCGCTAACGGTCGTCGGTGACGGTGACGGGCGCGTCGGTATGGGCAAGGGCAAATCTCGCGAAGTGCCGGTGGCTGTCCAGAAGGCCATGGAAGAAGCGCGGCGCAACCTGATCAAGGTTAGCCTCAAGGATGGCACTCTGCAGCACACCGTTTTCGGCCGTCATGGTGCCTCGACGGTGATGATGCAGCCGGCGCCCGAAGGTACGGGAATCATCGCCGGTGGTGCGATGAGGGCAGTATTCGACGTGATCGGTATGACCAATGTGGTTGCCAAGGCGCACGGGTCGACCAATCCCTATAACGTTGTCCGGGCGACGATCAACGGGCTGCGCTCGATGACCACGCCCGCCGAGGTCGCGGCCAAGCGAGGCAAGACCGTGGCCGAGATTCAGGGGTAAGAGATGGCTGAGAAAAAAGTGAAAGTGACCCTCGTCAGGAGCCTGATCGGTACCAAGGAGTCGCATCGTGCGACGGTACGCGGGCTGGGCCTGCGGCGGATGCATAGCAGCGCGATCCTCGAAGACACTCCGGCGGTTCGCGGAATGATCAACAAGGTCGGCTATCTCTTGAAGTGTGAGGGCTGAGATGGAACTGAATACTGTTCAAGCTGGCGAAGGTGCTCGCACCGACAAGAAGCGCGTTGGCCGCGGCGTGGGTTCGGGCTGGGGAAAGACCTGCGGACGCGGTCACAAAGGCCAGAAGTCGCGTGCCGGTGGTTTCCACAAGGTCGGTTTCGAAGGCGGCCAGATGCCGCTGCAACGCCGGCTTCCCAAGCGCGGCTTCAAGTCGCTGACCGGGGCGCGCAATGTCGAGGTTCGGCTGTCTGAGATAGAGCGCCTGCCGGTCGATGAGATTGATCTGGCGACCCTACGGCAAGCGAATCTGGTGCCTCAGCAGGTGCTTTCGGCGAAGGTCATCCTGTCGGGTGAGATCACGCGGAAGGTTTCGCTCAAAGGGGTCGGCGCAACTGCTGGCGCTCGCGCGGCAATTGAAGCCGCCGGCGGCAGTGTTTCCGAATAACACGTTGGCAGGGGTGATATTTTTTGGCAACTAGTCCTAGCACGGTCAGCAAAGGCGGGAAGTTCGGCGACCTGAAACGCCGGCTATGGTTCCTGCTTGGTGCTTTGGTTGTGTACCGGATCGGTTCGCACATCCCGGTCCCGGGAATCGACTCACAGGTTCTCGCCGAACTTTTCGGTCGCCAGCAGGGCGGCATTCTGGGCATGTTCAACATGTTCTCCGGCGGTGCTTTGTCGCGGTTCACGATTTTTGCGTTGGGGATCATGCCCTATATCTCGGCGTCGATCATCATGCAGTTGATGACCCATGCCAGCCCACAGCTGGAGGCGCTGAAGAAGGAAGGCGAAGCCGGCAGGCGCAAGATCACCCAATATACGCGCTACGGTACCGTCGCTCTGGCTCTGTTTCAGGGCATCGGCATCGCCGTGGCGGTAGAGTCTCAGCCCGGCTTGGTGCTTGACCCGGGAATGATGTTTCGCTTCGTCACCGTCACCACGTTGGTCACCGGGACGATGTTCCTGATGTGGTTGGGTGAGCAGATCACCGAACGGGGTCTGGGCAACGGGATTTCGCTGATCATCTTTGCGGGTATTGCCGCGGGCTTGCCAAGTGCCATCGGCGGGCTGCTGGAGCTGGTTCGGACTGGCGCGATGCATCCGCTGACGGCGCTTGTGATTTGTGTTCTCGTGGTACTGGTCACCGCCTTCGTGGTTTTTGTCGAACGCGGCCAGCGCAAGATTCTGGTGAACTACGCGAAGCGGCAGGTAGGCAACAAGGTCTACGGTGGGCAGAGCTCGCATCTGCCGCTGAAGCTGAACATGGCTGGGGTGATCCCGCCGATCTTCGCCTCGTCGATCATCTTGTTTCCGGCGACCATTGCCGGCTGGTTTGGCAGCGGTGACTCGGGGCGTTGGCTGAAGGATGTCGCTGGTGCGCTGTCGCCAGGGCAGCCGATTTACGTGATGCTCTATGCTGCGGCGATTATCTTTTTCTGCTTTTTCTATACGGCACTGGTGTTCAACTCCAGGGAAACCGCCGACAATTTGAAGAAGAGCGGGGCTTTCGTGCCGGGGATTCGGCCGGGTGACCAGACGGCTCGCTACATCGACAAGATTCTGATGCGTTTGACGCTGGTCGGTGCGCTCTATATCACCATCGTCTGCTTGTTGCCGGAGTTTATGATTCTGAAGTGGAACGTTCCATTTTACTTTGGTGGCACATCGCTGCTGATCATCGTCGTCGTGACGATGGATTTCATGACCCAGGTGCAGGCCTACACGATGTCTCACCAGTACGAGAGCCTGCTCAAGAAGGCTAACTTCAAAGGCTCCGGGCTACCGGCGAAATAGAATGGCAAAGGAAGATCTGATTGAAATGCAGGGCGAGGTCATCGAGAACCTGCCCAACGCAACGTTTCGGGTGAAACTTGAGAACGGCCACATGGTTCTCGGTTTTATTTCTGGCAAGATGCGCATGCACTACATTCGCATTCTGCCAGGTGACAAGGTGACCGTGCAACTGACGCCCTATGACCTGAGCAGAGCGCGAATAGTCTTCCGCGCCAAGTGAAGAATCTCTACGCAACAATTCGGTTAGAGGCTGGCTGCGCCTGCTACCGAGGAATCAGGAGTTAACGATGAAAGTGCTGGCCTCTGTGAAGCGTATCTGCCGGAAGTGCAAGATTATCCGGCGTCACGGCATTGTGCGCGTGATCTG
The DNA here is from genome assembly GCA_000987445.1 of Candidatus Accumulibacter adiacens. GTDB lineage: Bacteria > Pseudomonadota > Gammaproteobacteria > Burkholderiales > Rhodocyclaceae > Accumulibacter > Accumulibacter adiacens. Next base: position 3,262 of record LBIU01000292.1, read on the forward strand.
TACGGATCCACGTCACAAACAGCGTCAAGGTTGATCGCTGCGACCCGATCAGTGGGTCGTCAGTCGGTTGAAGGTATAACTGTAAGATTTGGACTAGTTGGGGTGAATCAATGGCCCGCATCGCAGGCGTAAACCTACCGAACCACCAGCACGCCGAGATTGCGCTCACCGCGATCTATGGTATTGGGCGTCCGCGCGCACAGAAGATTTGTGATGC
>LBIU01000293.1 GCA_000987445.1 Candidatus Accumulibacter adiacens
CGTCGGCTGGAAGGGCTGGAACCCGTGAGCGGCTGGCTGCTCGGCGAAGCGTCGGAAGAGGCACCGCTGATTGTTGAAAACGGGGTACGCATCAAGGTTGATGTCGTCACCGGTCACAAGACCGGTTTCTATCTCGATCAGCGCGACAACCGCCTGCTCACCCGGCAACTTTCTGCCGGGCGCGCGGTACTCAACTGTTTCTGTTATACCGGCGCATTCTCGCTGCAGGCGCTGGCCGGTGGCGCGGCGAGCGTGCTTTCCATCGATTCCTCGGGGCCGGCGCTGGCGATGGCCGCCGACAACCTGGCGCTCAACCCGCAGCTCGCTGCCGGCCGTGCCTCTTGGCGCGAGGACGATGTCTTCGAGGCCTTGCGGGCCCTGAAAAGCGATGGCCAGCGCTTCGACCTGATCGTTCTCGATCCGCCCAAGTTCGCCCCGTCGGCCGCGCACGCCGAGGGGGCGGCGCGTGCCTATCGGGATATCAACGCCTTTGGCTTTCGCCTGCTCAATCCGGGTGGACTGCTGATGACCTATTCCTGCTCGGGCGGTATCGGCAGCGAGTACTTTCAGCAGATCGTCGCCGATGCCGCAGTCTCCGCCGGCTGCGACGCCCGTATCCTGCGCCGCCTGTCGGCGCCGCCGGATCATCCGGTGGCGCTGCATTTCAGCGAGGGCGAATACCTCAAGGGCCTGCTCTGCCAGGTCGATTGAGGATCGCCAGGCGGGGGCTCTGCACCTGCCTCAGCGCGGCGGGGGCGGCGAGTGGCTACCCCACAGGTTCTGCACGCGTAGATCGCGGCCGCAACCGCTACGGTAGTAGGCATAGCGGATGGGGTTCTTCTTGTAGTAGTCCTGGTGGTATTCCTCGGCGAGATAGAAGGTCGAGGCGGGCTGCAGCTCGGTCTCGATGCGGGTGAATTTGCCGCTCTTGAGCAGCGCATCGCGGCTGCTTTCGACAGCCTTGCGCTCAGCATCATTCTGCCAGTAGATACCGCTGCGGTATTGGCTGCCGACGTCGCAGAACTGCTGGTCCTTGACCGTCGGATCGATATGCCGCCAGAAGTACTCCACCAGCTGTGGATAGCTCACTTTTTGCGGGTCGTAGCGCACGCGGACGGCCTCCGTGTGTCCGGTGCCTCCGGCGCTGACCTGCTGGTAGGTCGGGTTGGCGGTCTGCCCGGCGGTGTAGCCGGATTCGACCGAGATCACGCCGGGCAGTTTTTCGAAATCGGCTTCGATACACCAGAAGCAACCGCCAGCGAAGATCGCCGTCTGTGGCGTGGCCGTGCTCGGCGCAGCCGCCTTGCCGGCCGGCTGGTCGGCAGCCGACGTAAGGCCCGCTGCCGCACCGAGAACCAGCAAGGACAGTGCCGTTACCAGGAGGGGTCGCCGGCTCATGTCCGCAGCTCCGGCAGCTTCTCGGTGCGCGGAACGAATTGCAGCGCGAGGCCATTGTTGCAGAAGCGCTTGCCCGTTGGTTTGGGGCCATCATCGAAAACGTGCCCCTGGTGTCCGCCGCAGCGTGCGCAGTGGTACTCGGTACGCGGATAGAAGATCTTGAAGTCGGTCTTGGTGGCCACGGCGTCTGGCAGGTGCTGCCAGAAACTTGGCCAGCCGGTACCGCTCTCGTACTTCGTCGAGCTGTCGAACAAGGGCAGGTAGCAGGCCGCGCAGATGAAGGTCCCGTCCCGTTTTTCCTGGTTCAGTGGGCTGCTGCCGGCACGTTCCGTATCCTCCTCGAAAAGAATGCGATAAGACGCCGGGGGCAGCAGCTCGGCCCATTCGCTCTTCGGTTTCGATAGCCGGCTGCTCGGCGTGGCCTCGGCGCGTGCCCAGCTCGGGCCGGAAGCCGTAAGCGGCAGGAAGAAAGCGGTCAAGCCGCCCAGCCGTTTCAGTGATTGACGACGATTCATTGTTTTCTCCTTGGAAAGATCAGCTGGCGGTAGCGGCCGCCGGTTGCAGGCAGCCAGGCATCGCAATTGCCTGCAATACTTCTCCAGCCTGGGCATCCTGCACGAAGGCTGCCACGCCGAGCTCATTGCGCTGCCAGTTGGCCGGGATGTTCACCGTTTGCCGCCAGAGCGCCGTGCCGTCGGCTTTGTTGAGCGGCAAGGCCGACGACCAGAAGCGCACGACTCGATCGTGCCGTAGTTTGACGCCGCGGTTTTCGCCCGCACGAATATCGCTGCGCAGCTGGTTCTCGTAGATGATCACGATGCCTTCCGGCGCCCGTCCCGCGGCTGTGCCTCCCCTGAGCGTGAAACGCGCTTCGAGATCGACGGCGCCATCGGCCGCCGGCTGCATCCGTAGAGCGATGTCGGCGGCGGCCGGCAGCCGGTTGATCTTCTCGATACGCTCGGTGAACTGCGCCGGGCTGTGCCATTTGCGCAATTCCTTCATGCTCGTAAACACCTCCGGCGTATAGACGGTCGTTGATCTCGCCAGCCTGGTCAGCCAGCGCTGGCGCTCCGCAAAGGCTGGCTGGGCAAAGGGATCCTGCCAGCCGATGTAGTCCCAATAGTCGACGTGTAGTGCCAGGGCGACCAGCTGTTCGGCCGAAAAGCCCTGCGACAGTTCCCCCAGCCACTTGTCTGCGGGTGGGCAACTACTGCAACCCTCCGAGGTATACAACTCGATCAGCGCAACGCGGTGCGCGGGGCTCTGTGTGGCGCAGCTCGCTGCTTGTGCGAGGGGCGACAGAGCCAGGCAGAGGACGCTCAAGGCAGCGACTGCTGGTGACCATCGGCGGGCGGAAGGCATCGTGTTCTCCTAGTCGGGGTTTGCCAAATGGTCGTGTGAAGGGTGGAAAACCTTACGCTCTGCTGGGCCCTGCAGAGAGCGCCGCGCGTGACGCGATGCTTGACAGCAAACCCCTTCTGAGCCCCTAATTCGCGGCCATGATGATCCGCACAACTCTCGCGAAGGCCTTTGCAG
>LBIU01000294.1 GCA_000987445.1 Candidatus Accumulibacter adiacens
GAGTTTCGCAGCGAGCTGTGCTACCTCGGCCACCAGAATGCGATCAAGGAAGAACTGACGCCGCTCGAGAACCTGCTGGCGGCGGCCCGACTGGCACAGGAAGTGCTCGACGAGGCGGCGGCGCTCGAAGCGCTGGCCCTGGTCGGGCTGCGCGGCCGCGAGGATCTGGCCTGCCGCTATCTTTCGCAGGGCCAGAAGAGGCGTGCTGCGCTGGCCCGCCTGGTCAATGAGAAGCGTGCGCTGTGGGTCCTCGACGAACCCTACGTGGCGCTTGACCCGGCGGCCGTCGAACTGGTCGCCGGACTGATCGGCGCCCATTTGCAGGCCGGCGGGCTGGCGGTGCTGACCACTCACCAGGCGGTGACCGTGCCGGCGGGCGCGGTGCGCGAACTCTGGCTGGGCGATGGCGATGCCACGCAGCGCTCGCGGTAGTTAAGGAGATGCTAATATTACTCCGGGCCGTCATCGGCCGTGACCTGCGCCTGGCCATGCGCCGACAGGCCGACATCGTCGCGGCCATGTTCTTTTTCATCATCGTGGTCAGCCTTTTTCCGCTCGGCGTCGGACCCGAACCCGACCAGTTGCGGCGCATGGCGCCCGGGGTGTTGTGGGTTGCCGCACTGCTGGCGACGATGCTCTCGCTGCCGCGGCTGTTCGCCGACGATCACCGCGACGGCACGCTCGAACAACTGGCGCTGGCACCGCAGCCGCTGGGCGTGATCGTGCTCGGCAAGGTGATCGCCCACTGGCTGGTCGCCGGACTGCCACTGGTCATCCTGGCACCGGTGCTCGGCATCCAGTTCGACCTGAGCAGGGACGCGCTGGCGGTGCTGACCGTTTCGCTGCTCATCGGCACACCGGCGCTGTCCGGAATCGGCGCCATCGGCGCGGCGCTGACCTTGGGCGTACGCGGTGGCGGCGTGCTACTGTCGCTACTGGTCTTGCCGCTGTACATTCCGGTGCTGATTTTCGGTGCCGGCGCGGTCGATGCGACGCTCAGCGGGCTCGGACCGCAAGCCCATTTGTCGCTGCTCGGCGCGCTTGCGCTGGGCGGCGTGTTTTTTGCGCCGTGGCCCACTGCCGCGGCTCTCAGAGTTGCCCTGGAATAAATGACTGACAGAGTAATCAACTGGTTCAAGTACGCCAGTCCGCAGACTTTCTACCCGCTTGCCGGCAAGCTGATTCCCTGGTTCTGGGCGCTGGCCGCGCTGTTCGGCGTTGCCGGCCTGGCGATCGGCTTCCTGATCGCGCCAACCGACGCGCAGCAGGGCGAAGGCTATCGGATCATCTTCCTGCACGTCCCTGCATCCTGGTTGTCGATGTTCATCTACCTGGTGATGGCTTTCTGGGCCGGCATCGGGCTGGCGTTCAATATCCGCCTGTCGGGAATGATGGCCTCGGCGCTGGCGCCGACCGGCGCCCTCTTCGCCTTCCTGTCGCTGTGGACCGGCGCCCTGTGGGGCAAGCCGATGTGGGGCACCTGGTGGGTGTGGGACGCGCGCCTGACGTCGGAGCTGATCCTGCTCTTCCTGTACATCGGCTTCATCGCCCTGCAGGCGGCGATCGACGATCCGCGCCGCGCCGACAAGGCCGGCGCGATTCTGGCGCTGGTCGGGGTGGTGAACATTCCGATCATCTATTTCTCGGTCAAGTGGTGGAACACCCTGCATCAGGGGGCTTCGGTGAGCCTGACCAAGGCCCCCAGCATGGCCGCCCTGATGCTCTGGGGCATGCTGCTCTGCGCGCTGGCCTGCTGGATGTACAGCATCGCCATCGCCCTGATGCGCGTGCGCACGATCATGCTCGAACGCGAGCGACACACCGACTGGGTGCGCGAGCTGCTGGACGAAAAGGGCTAAGAACATGCACTGGAACAGTTTTGGCGAATTCCTGGCGATGGGTCACCACGGCCTCTACGTCTGGGGCTCGGTGGTGGTGATGGCGGTGCTGATGCTTGCGGAACCGATGCTGCTGGTGCACGGTCGGAAGACTCTGGTCACGCGCCTCAAACGCCAACTTCGCGCCGAGCAGCAAGAGTCCGTGGCGAAACGCCCGACCAGCCACAACAGCCACAAAACGCGTCGCAACACCCCACAGGAGTAAAGCTTGAAACCTCGTCACAAGCGCATCGCTCTGATCGTCGGCGGCCTGGCCATTCTCGGCATTGCCGCGATGCTGGTGCTCAATGCCTTCCAGAGCAATCTGGTGTTCTTCTTTTCGCCGACCCAGGTCGCTGCCGGCGAAGCCCCGACCGGCAAGAGCTTCCGCATCGGCGGGATGGTCAAGGAAGGCTCGCTGGAGCGTCAGCCCGACGGCATCACCCTGCGTTTCGTGGTCACCGACACCGACAAGGAAATGACGGTTGCCTATCAGGGAATCCTCCCCGATCTCTTCCGCGAAGGCAAGGGCGTCGTCGCGCAGGGCAAGCTCGGCGACGGCGGTCTGTTCACCGCCTCGGAAGTGCTCGCCAAGCACGACGAGAACTACATGCCGCCGGAAGCGGCGAAGGCAGTCGGCGACGCCCACGAACGGGCGGCGGCCAACAAGGCGGCAGCAGCAGCCGCCAGCCAGACCATCAAGCAATAGTGCGCACCTTCGCAACCTACGGACAATAGGCTCATGATCCCTGAACTCGGCAACTTTGCTCTGATCCTCGCGCTCTGTGTGGCCCTGGCGCAAGGCACGCTCCCGCTGATCGGCGCGCACACCGGCCGGCAGCCATGGATCGCCCTGGCGCGCCCGGCGGCAGTCGCACAGGCACTGCTGCTGGCGGTGGCCTTCGCCTGCCTGACCACGGCCTTCGTGCAGAACGACTTCTCGGTGCTCTATGTCGCCCAGCATTCGAACAGCCTGCTGCCGATGCAGTACCGCGTCGCCGCGGTCTGGGGCGGACACGAAGGCTCGCTGCTGTTGTGGGTGATGATGCTGGTGCTCTGGGCGCTGGCCGTCGCCCTGCGCTCGCAGCAACTTCCCGAGCACATGGTCGCGCGCGTGCTCGGTGTTCTCGGACTGGTCACCGCCGGCTTCCTGCTCTTCATCCTGCTCACCTCGAATCCCTTCGAGCGCCTGCTGCCGGGTGCCGAAGACGGGCGCGACCTGAATCCGCTGTTGCAGGACCCGGGCCTGATCATTCATCCACCGATGCTGTACATGGGCTATGTCGGCTTCTCGGTGGCCTTCGCCTTCGCCATCGCCGCCCTGCTCTCGGGTCAACTCGACGCCGCCTGGGCACGCTGGTCGCGACCATGGACCACGGCCGCATGGATTTTCCTGACCCTGGGCATCGCCCTCGGCTCCTGGTGGGCCTACTACGAACTGGGCTGGGGCGGCTGGTGGTTCTGGGATCCGGTCGAGAACGCCTCGTTCATGCCCTGGCTGGTGGGCACCGCACTGCTGCACTCGCTGGCGGTGACCGAAAAACGCGGCAGCTTCAAGAACTGGACCGTGCTGCTGGCGATCTCGGCATTCTCGCTGTCGCTGCTCGGCACCTTTCTGGTCCGCTCCGGCGTCCTGACGTCGGTACACGCCTTTGCGACCGACCCCGGCCGCGGGGTCTTCATTCTCGCGTTCCTGGTGGTGGTCATCGGCGGCTCGCTGGCGCTGTTTGCCTGGCGGGCGCCCAAGGTCGGTCTCGGCGGCCGTTTCGGTCTGCTCTCGCGGGAATCGCTGCTGCTCACCAACAATGTGCTGCTGGTCGTGGCCTGCGCTTCGGTGCTGCTCGGTACGCTTTATCCGCTGCTCATCGACGCCCTCGGCGCCGGCAAGCTCTCGGTCGGCCCCCCCTACTTCGACGCCGTCTTCGTACCGCTGATGCTGCCAGCGGCATTCCTGATGGGCGTCGCGCCGTTTGCGCGCTGGAAGCACGCCAGCGTCGGCGAGCTCGCGCGCGCCCTGCGCTGGGCTTTTCTGGCCGCGGCGCTAGTCGGCATCGCGGCACCTTTCCTGCACGGCGAGTGGAAGCCGCTGGTCGCGCTGAGCCTCCTGCTGGCCAGCTGGATCGTTTTCAGTTCCCTGCTGAGCATCGTCGAACGTGTCCAGTCGACGCGCGCCGGGCAATCCTTCCTGAGCACGGCAGGCCGGCAACCGCGCAGCTTCTTCGGCATGCATCTGGCCCACATCGGGATCGCGGTCTTCATCGTCGGCGTGACCATGGTCAGCGCCTATGAGGAAGAGAAGGACGTCAAGATGGAACTCGGCGATACCGTAAGCGTCGGCGGCTACAGCTTCGTCTTCAACGGCGTGCGCGAAAGGCAGGGGCCCAATTATCGTGCCCTGGTCGGCGACATCGACCTGCGCAAGGAGGAGCGGGTGATTCGCAAGATCTTCCCGGAGAAGCGCTTCTATGTCGCCTCGTCGATGCCGATGACCGAAGCGGCAATCGATAGCGGTTTCCTGCGCGACGTCTACGTCTCGCTCGGCGAACCGATCGACAAGGCCAGACCCGAAGCGGCGTGGGCCGTGCGCGTCTACTACAAGCCCTTCGTCGACTGGATCTGGGGCGGCTGCGTACTGATGGCCCTCGGTGGTCTGTTGGCGATGAGCGACCGCCGCTATCGGATCAAGGCGCGTGCTGCGGCAAGCAGCTCGGCGACGGTCGCTACGACGCTCCCGCAAACCACCTGAGGACACGCCATGAACCGGTTTCTCTGGCCGCTGGTCGGCTTCGTCGTTCTCGTCGTCCTGCTTGGCGTCGGGCTGACTCTCAATCCGCGCGACGTGCCGTCGCCGCTGGTCGGCAAGCCGGCACCCGCCTTCTCGCTGCCACGGCTGCACGCGCCGGACGAGCGCTTCTCGCCCCAGGACATGCTCGGCAAGGTCTGGCTGCTGAACGTCTGGGCGTCGTGGTGCGTCTCGTGTAGACAGGAACATCCACTGCTGGTCGAACTGGCGAAACGGCATGGCGCACCGCTGGTCGGATTGAACTACAAGGAAGTCCGCGGCGACGGCGCAATCGACATGGACAAAGTGCCTGCGGACCAGGAAGAAGGCATGGCCATCGAGCGCGCCGGCGCCTGGCTGAGCCAACACGGCGACCCCTACACGCTGTCGGCGCTGGATATCGACGGTCGCGTCGGCATCGACTACGGCGTCTACGGGGTGCCCGAAACCTATGTCATCGACAAGGCCGGCATCATCCGCATGAAGCACACCGGGCCGATCACTCCCGACGCCCTGTCGCGCTCGATTCTGCCGCTGATTGCGGAGCTCTCGAAATGAGGCAACTGATGATCGCGCTGCTCTTCGCGCTGCTCGGCGGCAGCGCGGGCGCCTTGTCCGCTGGCGAAGCGCAGCCGCTCGCCGAGAACCCCGTGACCGAGAAACGCCTGCTCGAGATTTCCGCGGAGCTGCGTTGCCTGGTCTGTCAGAACGAATCCCTGGCCGGCTCCCATGCTGAACTGGCCAACGACCTGCGCCGCGAAATCCGTACATTGATCGACGACGGCAAGACGGACGACGAAATCATGGAGTTCATGGTCAGCCGTTATGGCGATTTCGTCCGCTACCGACCGCCATTGAAAGGAACGACGCTGCTCTTGTGGTTTGGCCCGGGCCTGCTCTTCATCCTTGCCCTCGCCGGACTGCTGAGTTACCTGCGCCGCCGTGACCGCGCCATCACCGACGCGCCACTGAGCGCCGAAGAGCACCGCCAGGCCGAGGCGCTGCTGCACGACAACGACTCCCGTCAAGGACGTTCATGACCAGCTTCATTCTCTTCGCGGCGCTGCTTGTCGTCGCCGTTATTGCCCTGCTGTTGCCGCCGCTGCTGCGCGCGCCGAAGCCCTCTGGAGGGGCGGACCGGCGCGAAGCCAACCTGGCCATTTTTCGCGATCAACTCGCCGAAATCGAGCGTGAACGCGACAACGGCTCGCTGGCTGAAGCCGATTTCGAGCAGGCAACAAACGAGCTGCAGCGTCGCCTGCTCGAGGAAGTGCAGCCCACAGCAAGCGCAGCGAGCGCAGCCCGCCCTGGCCGCAAGACGGCCCTCGCCTTGCTCCTCGTCCTGCCGCTGGCGGCGGCAGGCGGCTACGCCCTGCTGGGCAACCAGACCGCCCTCGACCCGCTGCAGCGACAGGCGCGGATCACGCCGCAACAGATCGAGGGCATGGTCAACGGGCTGGTCGAGAAGCTCAAGGAGAACCCGGACGACAGCAAGGGCTGGCTGATGCTGGCGCGTTCCTACAAGGTCCTGGAGCGTTTTCCAGAGGCAGCCGAAGCCTATGGCCACGCCCGTGCGCTGGTCGACGAGGATCCGGACCTGCTCGCCGATTACGCGGAGGTTCTCAGCCGCAGCCAGGGGGGCGACCTGCAGGGCAAGCCGACCGAGCTGGTCGAACGGGCGCTGAAGATCGACCCCAAGGCACCGCAGGCGCTGCTGCTGGCGGGCGCCGCCGCCAGCGACCGTCAGCAGTTCGCCCTTGCCGCCGACTACTGGTCACGCTTGTTGGTACAAATCGAGCCCGGCTCGGAAGAGGCCAGAGCACTCGCCGCCGCTGTCGAACGGGCGCGCGAGATCGCCGCCCAGACGGCGGCGGATGCGCCGGCCGGCCAGGCCGCCGTTGCCAGCGGCAGTACGGTCAGCGGCGAAGTCACACTGAGCGGCGAGGTCGCCGGCCATGCCAGCCCGGACGACGTGCTGTTCGTTTTTGCACGCGCCGAAGAAGGTCCGCGCATGCCGCTCGCCGCGACACGCGCGAGAGTGGGCGACCTGCCGCTGCGCTTTCGCTTCGACGACTCGATGGCGCTTCCTGGTGGCAAGAAGCTCTCGGATTTCAAGACCGTCAGCATCGAGGCGCGGGTCGCCAAGGCGGGCAAGGCGCAGAGTTCGAGCGGCGACCTGTTCGGCACGCTCAGCGGCGTCAAGCCCGGCAGCCAGGGCCTGCGCCTGCTGATCGATCAGGTTCAGCCCTGAGCCGGTTCAGCCCTGAGCCCTCAAGACCTCGCCACAGGCCTGCCGGCGGCGCCCTTTTCCCGGTTTGTTAACCTAGATCAAACCGTTGGCGCGCCCTCCTCCGCTAGACTCTGCGCAGCCTTGGCGCTGGCCAGAAGGCGTTCCGCAGCAAAGCATAAGGGGAGGGAAGTATCGTGTCAGATAACGGCTCAGGATTCTGGGCAACACTCAAACGTCCAAGCGTCAAGTACTCACTGCTGACGCTGCTATCGATCGGCTTCGCCTCGGGCGTGTTCTTCTGGGGTGGTTTCAACACCGCCATGGAAGCCACCAACACCCTCGAGTTCTGCATCGGCTGCCACGAGATGAAGGACAACGTCTACCAGGAATACAAGAAGACCATCCACTACAGCAACCGCACCGGTGTGCGTGCTTACTGTTCCGACTGCCACGTTCCCAAGGACTGGACGCACAAGATGATGCGCAAGATCCAGGCAACCCGCGAACTCTATGGTAAGGTCATGGGAACGATCGATACGCGCGAGAAATTCGAAGCCAAGCGTCTCGAACTGGCAACCAGCGAGTGGGCACGCATGAAAGCCAGCGACTCGCGCGAGTGCCGAAACTGCCACTCCTTCTCGGCAATGGACATCGAAAAGCAGAAGTCACGCGCCTCCAAGATGCACAAGATCGGCCTGGAAGACAAACAGACCTGCATCGATTGCCACAAGGGCATCGCGCACAGCAAGCCGAAGAACATGCCGGAAGACGAAGAAGACGACGAAGACGCCACCTTCTAGTCGCAGCGACCACAGCCAGCGAAAGCTGACCTCATCTGCGAGCGGGGCAGGCAGGAATCATCTGCCTGCCTTGCGCAGTGATAACCGTATCAATCCTGAATGGAGTGTGAAATGAAAAAGACGACCGTTTCCCTGGCCCTGTTCGGTGCCTTGCTGGCCTTCGGTTCGCAGCTGGCACAGGCTGCTGCCCCTGACTGGAGCAAGGTTCCCAAGCGCACCGTTCAGGTTTTCCATGCGGGCGTAACGCCGGTCGAATGGGTGATGAAGAAGTCGGAGCACAGCGGTCGTACCGGCATCAACAAGGGCGAAAGCTGCGTCGGTTGCCACGAAGAGAAGGGCGGCCTCAACTTCGACATGAAGCGTCTGGCGAGCAAGGAACTCGAGCCCAAGGGTGCACCGAAAACGATGAGCTTCCCGGTCACCGTCCAGTCGGCTTATGACAAAGAGAATGCCTATGTGCGTGTGACCTTCAAGGCACCGGCCGGCGCTTTCGACCCCGCCGACAAGGAAAACGAGGTCAAGGTGGCGGTCATGTTCGCCAACGCCGACGTTCCAAAGGGCGACCAGGTGGGCTGCTGGGCAACCTGTCACGGTGACGCACGCACGATGCCCGAAGGAGACGACAAGAAGACCAAGTACACCCGGACCGGCGCCTACGAGTTGATGCAGTGGAAGAGCGCCCCAGGCGCCAAGGCCGTCGACGGCTCGGTGACCGACAAGCGCAGCATGGAAGGCGGCACGGCCAACGTACAGGTTGAAGGCGGCAAGTCCGGCGACACCTACACGGTGACTTTCACCCGCAAGCTGTCGGGTGCCCTGGCAGAAGGCAAGGCCGTGCCGTTCGGCGTCGCCGTCCACGCCGACCATGCCACCGGTCGTTTCCATCACGTATCGATGGGTTACACCATGGGCTTCGGTGTCGATGCCGACGTGAAATCCGCCAAACAGTAAGCGATCCACCGCGCGTATGAAAAGC
>LBIU01000295.1 GCA_000987445.1 Candidatus Accumulibacter adiacens
GCCACCCCCCGGAGCCGCTCGACCGGCCCTGGCCGGAGGAGCGCCTGACGCTGGGGCTGCCCCGCCAGGAACGGATCCGGCAGGCGCTCGCAGCCGACCCGGCGACGGCCCTCGCCGAGTACCTGGGCAAGCTCGCAGAGCCGGTCCTGCTCTTCGCCGACCAGTTTGAAGAGCTGTTTACCCAGACGCCAGCCGAGAACAGGCAGCAGTTTCGCCTGCTGATCGAGGCGCTGCGCGGCATCGACGCCGTTTCCGTGGTGCTGACGCTGCGCAGCGAGTTCATGCCCCGCTTGATGGAGTGGCTACGCGCCGAGCTGTTCGAGAGTTCCCTGCTCGGCCTCGACCCGATCAATGACGAAGAGCGGCTGCGGCAGATCATCGTTCGTCCCGCCGAGGCCAGCGGTGTGGCGGTGCAGGCCGGACTACTCGACGCGCTGTTGCCGGCGGCCCGCGACATGGCTGGCGCACTGCCACTGTTGGCGCTGACGCTGACGCAATTGTTCGCTCGGCGTGACCCCGCCGAAGGACTGACGCTGGCCGCTTACCAGCGCATGGGCGGGCTGCCGAAGATCGTTGAGCGAGCCGCGGCCGGAATCGATCAGGCGATTGACGACGACCCGCCGCTGGCCGACGCCTGCGAGCGTCTGTTCGCCGAGCTGGCGACGGTCATCGACGAGCTGCCGACGCGGCGCACGGCCGCGGTCGGTCCCTTGCGCGCCGACGCCATGGTCAGTGTGCTGGTCGATGCCCTGCGCGCGCAGGGCTTGCTCGCCGATCCCGACGAGCGACACGTCGAACTTGCGCACGAAACGCTGCTCAAGCACTGGCCGCGCCTGCGCGAGTGGTGCGCGCGCTACGCCGACAAGCTGGCCTTGCGTCGCCAGGCCGAGCAGGCGGCCGGCGACTGGCAGGAGGCCAGAACCCGGGAAGAAGCGTCGGGCCAGCCGGAAAAATCTCGCCGCAGCGACCTCCTGCGCTGGACCTGGGAACGCCAGAAGCCGGCGCTCCAGGCGCTGCTGGCACTGAGTCCGCAGCTGGCAGTGCCGCATGATGCCGACTTCACCGACGCCGGCATCCACGCCTGGCGCGCCCTGCATGCTCTGCTGAGCGAGCCGCTACGGAGCTTTCTCGCTCCGGAACCGCTGCGCCTGCTCGACGAACTTCGCACGGACGACACGCCGCAGCAGCGCCGCGAGGAGGTCGGCCTGCGCCTCAACCAGATGGGCGATCCGCGCAGTGGCGTCGGCGTCGACGCAGCAGGGCTGCCCGAGCTCGTCTGGATCGATATCCCGGCGGGCCAGTTGACGCTGGAAACGGAGCCGCCCCAGACATTCGCGGTCCACGCTTTCCGGATTGCCAGATACCCGATCACCTGGCGGCAATATCGCGCTTTCGTCGATGCCGCCGATGGCTATCGTGACCAGCGCTGGTGGGACGGGCTCAAGCGCGAAGATCAACCGGGCGCCGATCGCTGGGCTTTTGCCAGCTACCCGGCGCTAAATGTTTCCTGGTACGACGCCTTTGCTTTCTGCCGCTGGTTGAGCAGCCGCCTGGGGCTGGCCGCAGACGAGGTCGTCCGCCTGCCGACGGAGTGGGAGTGGCAATGGGTGGCGCAGGCAGGCGCCGAAGCGCAGGAGTATCCCTGGCGTGGCGAATGGAAGAGGATGCGCGCCAACAGCTACGAAAGCGGCATCGGCAGGACGACTGCGGTGGGCATGTATCCCCTGGGTGCACCGGAGTGCTGGCCGGTGCTGGACCTTGCCGGGAACGTCTTGGAATGGTGTCTGAACCTCCGAGAGAAGGCCGGAAGTGATGGGTCCAAGCCCGACGATGTATCCCGCGTGCTACGCGGCGGGGCGTGGTGTTACTACCCGTGGGGCTGTCGCGCGGCGCGCCGCTTCGGCGGTGCTCCGGACTTGCGCGGCCTCAGCATGGGTTTCCGGGTGTGTCGCGGTGCCCCCATCGAACGGCGGTCCGCTGCGCCGCTGGACACTGCTCTGAGGAAGCGCTGATCAGTGGACGCCGCGCAGCGGCGCCGGCGATGTTTTTTCGGTCCGTGACGTATACTTGCGTCGCGGCACGCCGCCCGAGCTGCCTGGTCTTGCCTGACCTACGAGAGCTCGATGAACGGCTCAATTGCAGACCCCATTTGAAAGAGTCATTGACATGTCGAAGCGCACCCTCATGAACAAGTACCTGTTGGCAATTGCCCTTGCCCTCGTGGCGGCTGCGGCGGCTCAAGCCGAGAGGATGCCATTCTGGGGGGCCAAGGCGCCTCTGGCGTTCGAGACGCCGGCCGACCAACTCGGCAATGGCGACTTCACCTGGGCGCCGCAGATCGCGCCAAGCGGCCCGATCATGGTGCTGGTGAGCATCGAGGAGCAACGCGCCTACACCTACCGCAATGGCGTTCTGATCGGCATCGCCTCGGTGAGCACCGGGAAACGGGGTCATGAGACCCCAACCGGCGTCTTCCAGACCTTTCTCAAGGACAGGAATCATCATTCAAGCACGTACCACAATGCGGCGATGCCCTACACCGAGAAGCTGACCCAGGACGGCATCGCGCTTCATGCCGGCGGCGTGCCGGGTTATCCGGAGTCGCATGGCTGCGTGCATCTGCCCAGCGAGTACGCACGCCTGCTTTTCGACGCCGCGCCGAAAGGCATGACGGTGGTCATCACCAAGGCCGGCTCGGCGCCTGATGAAGTTCGTCATCCACCGTTTCTCGACCCGCTTACCGCGCGCGGGCAAGCGGCCGAGAGCCTTCGCCTTGAGGGGGGTGAAGCCTATCGCTGGGAGCCGGAGAAGTCGCCGGACGGTCCGATGTCGATCCTGATCAGCCGCGAAGACGAGCGCATCGTCGTGTTGCGCAACGGCGTCGAGATCGGCCGTGCCAAGGTTGTTTTTCGCGATGCCGGACAAGCTGTGGGCAGCCATGTCTTCGTGACCAAAAGCGGCAAGCGCCAGGGCGCGCCGCTCAAGCACGAGTGGTTCGGTGTCGCCGTGGTCGGCCACATGGGCGACGCCGGCACCGTCCCCTATCGGAAGGTGGTTGGCGGCATCGCGATTGCCGAGGAGTTCAAGGCCTTGCTCTCGCCGCAGATCGAGCCCGGAACGACGCTGATGCTGACGGACTACCCGGTGCTCGAGCACACGACGGGCATCGACATGGCGATCCTGTCGTCACACCCGGACGCCTGACGATCGCCTCGCGGGAGTATGCGTGTAAGTGTGTAACGCTTGGTGCCTCGCACCCTTGATCGCGAGGCGGTGGTGCAGTTCGCTCTGGGCGCGGTGACGCGCAACGAGATGCGGGTGTGCACGGCACGGCCCCAAGCCAGCGGCTGCGCACCGGGAGCCGAAGCTGTTGTACAGCGAGACCGGCAAGTTCAAGAGGAAACTGGACTGGCCCAAGAAATGGTCTGGGATCAGCCTGCCGCGATCGGGCATGGCTGGGTCGACCCAGGCGCGCTCGCCGCCGTGATGCGGAACTGGAACGCAAGGTGCACCGCTCGCCGAATCGTATCGAGTCCGACCACCAGCGACGCTCCACCAGTGCACAGGTCGGTGGCACGGCTGCGCGTTGTCGCTCTAGTGCCACATCCCCGAAGAGAGCTCCCAGCGGCGTGAAAGACGTGCAACGCCGTTGCGACGGCCAAAAGCGCTGTGCTAGATTTCGTCGCGCAAGAAACACCAAGCGACGCGCGCAAGCG
>LBIU01000029.1 GCA_000987445.1 Candidatus Accumulibacter adiacens
GCTGGCGGAAGTGCTGGCAGAAGTGGGGGAGGGCGCCAGGGAAAATGGCTGAAATCATTCATTCGAAGAAGGCCCTGGCGGTCAATCCGCTGAAAGTCAGCCAGACCCTTGGCGCGTCGCTGGTCTTCCTGGGCATCAGGCACAGCCTGCCGCTGATGCATGGCTCGCAAGGCTGCACGGCCTTCGGCAAGGTGTTCTTCGTTCGCCATTTCCGCGAGCCGGTGCCGCTGCAGACGACGGCGATGGATCAGGTGTCGACGATCATGGGCGCCGACGAGAACATCATCGAGGCCCTGCGCACGCTGTGCGACAAGAGCCGCCCGGAAGTGATCGGCCTGGTGACCACGGGCCTCTCGGAAACGCAGGGGACCGACATCCGGCGCGTGCTGCGCGATTTCCGCAGCGCTCATCCGGAATTCGGCGACGTGACGGTGGTGCCGGTGAATACCCCGGACACCATCGGCTGCCTGGAAAGCGGCTATGCGCTGGCGGTCGAGTCGCTGATCGAGACCGTGGTACCGGCAAGCCGTTGCGTCGGCAAACATCCGCGGCAGGTCAACGTGCTCGCCTCGGCGATGCTCACCCCGGGCGACATCGAAGCCGTCAAGGATTGGATCGAAGCCTTCGGACTGCGTCCGGTGGTGGTTCCCGACATCGGCGATTCGCTCGACGGTCATTTGGACGAAGCCGGGTTTTCGCCGCTGACCATCGGTGGCGCGCCACGCTCGGAGATCGCGCGCATGGGCGAGTCGATCGCCACGCTGGTCCTCGGCGCGTCGCTGGACAGCGCCGCCGATCTTCTGAAAGCCGCCACCGGCGTGCCCGATCACCGCTTCGTCGGCTTGATGGGCCTCGACGCCTGCGACGAGTTCACGCAGCTATTGGCGACGATTTCCGGGCAGCCGGTGCCGCCGGGAATCGAACGCCAGCGCGCCCAGTTGCAGGACGCGATGGTCGATAGCCACTTCATGCTCGGCTTCGCGCGCATCGCACTGGCCGCCGATCCCGACCTGCTGCGCATGCTGGTCCGCTTCCTGACCGGCATGGGTGCCGAGATCGTCGCCGCGGTCAGCCCGGCGAAGGCCGTGGGCCTGGCGCAGCTGCCGATCGCCAAGCTGATCGTCGGCGATCTGGAGGACCTGGAAAGGCAGGCGCGCGCTGCCGGCGCGCAAGTGCTGATCGCCAATTCGCACGCGCTCGAGAGCGCCCGCCGACTCGACCTGCCGCTGTTGCGCGCGGGCTTCCCGCAGTACGACCTCGTGGGCGCGCATGCCCGCACCTGGGTGGGCTACCGTGGCACACGGCAGACCCTGTTCGACCTCGCCAACCTGATTCTGGGCCAACATCATGAACTCGAACCCTATCGATCCATTTACCGGACCGCCGCCGGCAACGACCGCGGTTCCGGTCAAGCCGACCTCTTCGCGTCGCCTGCAACTGGTCTGGTCCCTCAAGGCTGAGCCGGTGGTCATGGTCAGGGTCGCCTTTGCCAGCAGCGACCGTGTGCGCGTCGATCAGCACTTCGGCGCCGCCGAGAGTTTCGCCGTCTATGAGGTGACGCCAGAGCAGGCGACGCTGGTTGCCGTTGGCGACTTCAACCGCGAAGCCATGGACGGCAACGAGGACAAACTTGCTGCCAAGGTCGAGTTCCTCGAGAGCTGCGCCGCGGTCTATGTGCTGGCGATCGGTGCCGCGGCGATCAGGCAGCTGCTGGCCAGCGGCATCCAGCCGCTGCGGATCAATGAGCAGGACGAGGTCCGGGAACTCCTCGACGACATCGTCCTGGCATTGAACCAGGGCGGTGTACCGTGGATCGAGCGGGCGCTGGCCGCCCGCG
>LBIU01000296.1 GCA_000987445.1 Candidatus Accumulibacter adiacens
CCGGTACTCCCCAGGTTGATGCTGCCATTGCCGCTGAGCGTCTGGTCGCCGTGGAAGACAAGCGCACTGTTGCTGTTGACGTTGACCGCGCCGTTGAGGGTGAGGCCGTTGACGACGCGCTCGACAGCAACACTCGTGGCCAGGTCCAGGGTGCCATTCAAGGTGACGCCGTCGAGGTAGTTGCTGGCGCTGTTGGTGGCGACGAAACTGCCGCCGCCGCTGGTGTTGATGGTGCCGCCGGTGACGGTGATGCCGCTTTGGCTCACTTTGCTGCCAGCCCCCGTGGCGTCGATGTGGCCGCCGCCGATGTTGGTGACCGCTCCGTCGAGCACCAGTTGGCCGCCATTGGCCGCTGACAGCGTGCCGCTGTTGTTGGTCTGCACGGCGGCCAGCCGAATGCTGCCGCCGGAAACATCCGCCGAGAGGGTGCCGCCGTTGTCCAGCTGGTTGCTGCCGGCGACGTAGACGATGCCGCCGATGGTGCCGTTCTGGCCATGGATCAGGATGTCCGTGCCCACCGTGAGCGTACCGCCGGCATCGATGGCCACGCGGTTGCTGCTGCCCGTGCTGCCAAGGGTGATGGCGCCGCTGCCGCTCAGCGACTGGGAGCCCTGGAAGGCGAGGACGCTGTTGCTGTTGACCTTGATCTCGCCGCCCAGGGTCAGGCCGTTGGTGACGCGCTCGACGCCAGTGGACGTGGCCAGGTCGAGGGTTCCGTTCAGCGTCACCCCGGACAGGAAATTATTGCTGCTGTTGTTGGCGTCGAGGACGCCGCTGCCAGTGGTGCTGATCGTGCCGCCGGTGATTGTGGCGCCGAGCTGGTTGATGACGCTGTCGGCGCTGACGTCGATCACGCCGCCGGTATTGCTGAGGCTGTGGCCGCTGTTGATGTTGAGCGTGGCGTTGTTCGGGCCCGCGCCGGCGCCGACATTGATGGTGCCGGTGTTGGTGGAGCTGCCGTTGGTGCCAAGCGTGAACTGGGAGGCATCGATGTTGATCTGGCCCGCGGCGTTGTCGAGGTTGAGCACCGACTGTACGCTGTCGATGGTGACCACGCCCGCGGCACCGATGGTCGCGGTGTCGGGGCCGCCGCTCGGAACGATGCCGCAGTCCCAGTTGGACGCGAGGTTCCAGTTCCCGGTCGTCGTGTCCCAGGTGCAGTCCGCAGCCAGAGCCTGCTGGGCAGGAAATGCCAGCAGGACGGCGAGAAGGGCGGGCTTGAGAGTCAGGCGGGGGTGTTTAGCGGGCATGGGTTTCTCCTCAGGTCGCGGACGGAACGCCGACGGCGGGCGATACCGGCAGGAAAGATAGAACGATTCAATGCGCTGTCGAGAAGCAAGTCTTATGCCCGCCAGACGGCGCTCGCCGTGCTGAACGGGATGGGTTTGTTGTATCAACGCCTTGCGACAAAAGCCATGTGCAAGTCGTGGAGAATTGGCGGTGGTTTTCGTCAACCGTGCAGCACGAGACTGTAAAGCGCCAACGTGATGCATTTGCACTATCGCCGGAAGGCGTTCTCGCGGCGCCGATTCTTTGGTGCAGAATGGGTACCATGTTGATGGTCGACGCTTACCCATTGAACCGCGTGATCCTGCGCCTGTACCGTGAGGGTCGCGAGGTGCCGCTGGGCAGTTATCAGGCCTGGGCCCTGGAACAGCTCCAGTCGCTGCTGGCTTTCGATTCGGCCTGGTGGGGGAATGCCGCCGCGGAACCCCCGGCGCTACACGAGGTGTTTCTACACAATTGTGATGAAAGCATCCTGCGGGACTATCCGCCCTGGCTGGAACAGGACTTCTTTCGTGCCGCCCTGGTCGCTTCGCCGGGTATGGCGGTCAACCTGAGTGACCTCACGACGCGCGCGCGCTATGTACGTACGCCGCTCTATCGTCAATTGGGGCGGCGTTTCAAGGTCGAGTGGTCGTTGGGAACCCTGCTCATGGAACCGACCTCGTCGCTCTACGAGTTCCTGACGCTCTGGCGCCACGACCGCCGGCGTCCTTTCTCCGAGGTCGAGCGGCAGACCAAGGAGCTGCTGATGCCGCATCTGGTGGAAATGCATCGTGCCGTGCGCCTGCGTCACTTCCTGAGAATCCCCAACGTCATCAACCGGGAGTGGGCCGTGGTTGACGCGCGCGGCATTCTGCACGAGGCCTCGCCGGCGTTCATTTCCCTCATCAGCACTTTGTGGCCGGACTGGCG
>LBIU01000297.1 GCA_000987445.1 Candidatus Accumulibacter adiacens
CCGGCGAGCATCTTGCTGACGCGGTCGGCAATGTCGGCCTGGACGAAGAGCACGCGCAGCGCCGAGCAGCGCTGACCGGCCGAATTGAAGGCCGAGGCGAGGACATCGCGGACGATCTGCTCGGGCAGCGCTGACGAGTCGGCGATCAGTGCGTTCTGACCGCCGGTTTCGGCGATCAGCGGCACCAGCGGGCCATCCTTGCCGGCCAGGCTGCGGGCGATGAGGCGCGCCACTTCGGTGGAGCCGGTGAAGGCCACGCCGGCGCAATCGCGGCCGGCGACCATCGCCGCCCCGACGCGGCCATCACCGGGCAGGAAGGCGAGTACATTCGTCGGGATACCGGCGCTGTGCAGCAGGCGCACGGCCAAAGCGGCGACCAGCGGCGTCTGCTCGGCCGGCTTGGCGAGCACGCTGTTGCCGGCGGCCAGCGCGGCGGCGACCTGGCCGACGAAAATCGCCAGCGGGAAGTTCCACGGGCTGATGCAGACGAAGACCCCGCGGCCATGCAGCGAGAGACTGTTGCGCTCGCCAGTCGGGCCGGGTAGCTCGATCGGCGCGGCGAACTTTTCCTTGGCCTGGGCGGCGTAGTAGCGGCAGAAATCGATCGCCTCGCGAACTTCGGAAACGGCATCGACCTGGATGCGACCGCCTTCGCGAACGATCAGCGCGACCAGTTCGGGGAGGCCTTCCTGCATCAGGTCGGCGGCGCGCTCGAGAGCGGCGGCGCGCGTCGCGGCGGGCGTCGCTTCCCAGGCCGGGAAGGCCGCCTGCGCGACCGCGAGAGCGGCGTTGACGTCGGCGACGCTGGCCTCGATCACCTGTCCGACGACTTCGCGCTGGTCGGCGGGTGAACAGACCGGCCGGCTGCTGGCGCCGGATCCCTGCTTGCCGCCAATCAGCGGTGCGGCGACGTAGTTGACCGTCTGACTTTGCTTGATGGCCTTGTGCAGGTCCTGCAGTGCGGCTTTGTCGTTCATGTCCGGTCCTTCACTGTTGGCGCGTTCGGCACCGAAGAGGTTACGTGGCAGCGGGATGCGTGGCTGGCGTTTGACCGCCAGTGCGGCCAGCTTTTCGACCGGATCGGCGATCAGCGCGTCGATCGGCAGCTCGGCGTCGGCGATGCGATTGACGAAGGACGAGTTGGCGCCGTTCTCGAGCAGGCGGCGAACCAGATAGGCGAGCAGGTCTTCGTGGCTGCCGACCGGCGCGTAGACGCGACACGGACGATTCCACTTCTTGGCGCCGACGATCTGATCGTAAAGCTCTTCGCCCATGCCGTGCAGGCGTTGGTATTCCCACTCGTCGCTACCGCCGGCGCTGATCGCAATTTCGGCGACGGCGGCCAGGGTGTGCGCGTTGTGCGTTGCGAACGCCGGGTAGAAAGCCTGTGGATCGGCAAACAAGCGCTTGGCACAGGCCAGATAGGAGACGTCGCTGCTCACCTTGCGGGTAAACACCGGGTAATCGCTATGCCCACGCTCCTGCGCGATCTTGATCTCGGCGTCCCAGTAGGCGCCCTTGCACAGGCGCACCAGCAAGCGCCGCCGGCCACGGTGGGCGACGTCGGCGAGCCAGTCGAGCAGGGGTAGGGCACGTTTCTGATAGGCCTGGATCGCCAGACCGAGGCCGTTCCAGCCGACCAGTTCGTGATCGGTGGCCAGCGCTTCGATCAAGCCCATCGACAGTTCCAGGCGCTCGGCTTCCTCGGCGTCGATGGTCAGGCCGATGTTCCTGGCCTTGGCCCTGACCGCCAGCGCCTTGATCGCCGGCAGCAGTTCGCGGCGCACCCGATCCTCGCTGGCGACATCGTAGCGCGGGTGCAAGGCCGAGAGCTTGATCGAGATCGACGGTGCAATGAACGGCGGGCGACCGCTGGCCGCGTCGCCGATGGCGGCGATCGCCTTGCTGTAGGAATCGAAGTAGCGCAGCGCATCGGCGCTGGTGCGTGCGGCTTCGCCGAGCATGTCGTAGGAGTGCCGGTAGCCGGCTTTTTCGGCACTGCGCGCGCGCTCAAGCGCCTCATTGATCGTGCGCCCCATGACGAACTGCTTGCCGAGAATGCGCATCGCGGTGGTCACCGCCTGGCGGATCACGGGTTCGCCGGTACGCGAAACCAGACGCTTGAGAATGCCACTGAGATTGCGCTGGGCAGTCTCGAGATTGACGATCTGGCCGGTGAGCATCAAGGCCCAGGTGCCGGCATTGACGAAGGTGCTGTGCGAGGTGCCGAGTCGCTTCTGCCACTCGGTGCTGCCGATCTTGTCGCGGATCAGACGATCGACGGTGTCTGCATCGGGGATGCGCAGCAGGGCTTCGGCGAGGCACATCAGCACCACTCCCTCGCGCGAGGAGAGATCGTAGGTGGTCAGGAAGGCATCGATGCCACCGGTTTTCAGGCGCCGGTCACGAACCGTCTGGACCAGCGGCGTCGCGCGTTGGCGGATGCCCTGCTGTTCGGAATGGCTGAAGCGTGCCTTGGCGATCAGTTCCTCGACGAGCGTTTCCTCATCGATGCGGTGATAGTCACGCAGACGCTGGCGTAGTGCTTGGGGTGTGGCCACGCTCATCCTGCCTCCCGGTCGATGCGAGCCGACACGCTCACTCCGTGTCGCGTCGCGTTGTCGAAATGTCCGCCGTGTCCACCACCGGGGCGGACGCCGTCAGTCCTTCTCACTGCGGGCAGGAGCAGGGCTGCGGACGGCAATGCCGCCCGCCACCCTGCCTTGCCTGCTCCAGCGTGCTTACTTCTTCACGTAGTCGTACTTGCCGCCTTGCCACTGATAGACCATGAAGCCGGGCAGTTTGTTGTCGCCCTTGGCATCGAAGCTCAGTGTGCCGATCACGGTGTCGAAGCTGCCCGAACGCAGCGCCTTTTCCATATCCTTGTACTTGGTGCTCTTGGCCGCGTTGGCCGCATCGGCGAACAACTGCATGGCCGCGTAGGCGTACATCACGTAGCCCTCGGGCTCGACCTTGGCGTCACGGAATTTCTTGACCACGGCGGCGGCCGAGGGGTTCTTGCGCGGATCCGGCGCAAAGGTGAAGAACACGTTGTCGGCGGCCGGGCCGGCAGCGGTCACCAGTTCGGAGTTGGTCATCGTATCGCCACCCATCACCATCAGCTTCAGGCCCGCCTGCTGTGCCTGGCGCAGGATCAGCGCCACTTCGGTATGGTAGCCACCAAAGGCCATCACCTGAACGCCGGCCGACTTGAGCTTGCTGACCAGACCGGAATAGTCTTTTTCACCAGCGGTGATCGATTCGCGCAGCACCGGCTTGACGCCCTTGGCGTCCATGGCCTTGGCGATTTCGTCGGCGAGGCCCTTGCCGTAGGCGCTCTTGTCATCGACGACGGCGATCTTCTGGCCCTTGAAGTGCTCAGCCAGGAAGGTGCCGGCGACCAGGCCTTGCTGGTCATCGCGACCCATGATGCGGAAGATGTTCTTCAGGCCGCGTTCGGTGACCTGCGGGTTGGTCGACACGGTGGCCATCGGAATCTGCGACTCGTTGTAGACGTCGGAGGCCGGGATCGTCGAACTCGAACACCAGTGACCGTGCATGAAGACGATCTGCTTGTTGACCATGGTGTTGGCCACGGATACCGCCTGTTTCGGATCGCAGGCGTCGTCGCCGACTTCCAGTTGCAGCTTCTGGCCCAGCACGCCGCCTTTGGCGTTGATGTCGGCGATGGCCATTTCGGCGCCCTTGCGGATCTGGTCGCCTGCCGACGCGTATTGGCCGGTCATCGGGCCGGCAATGGCCACCAGGATGTCGGCGTAGGCGCTGCCGCCGACGAGAGCCAGCAGACTGAAACTGGCGGTCAGAATTGATTTTCTCATTTGTTTCCTCCTTTGCTACGGTGGTAATTCAGGTAGTGGACAAGTGACGCACCCGCAGCGAGCACATGTGCTCGCGTGAGTTCTGCCGCCGCGTCGGGGTCCCGGCGAACGAAGGCGTCGAGAATCTCGGCGTGTTCGTGCAGGGTCTTGGGCAGTTCGGTGGTGATCGACAAGAGCGCACGCACATAACGTTCGACCTTGTAGTACAACGATCGGATTTCAGCCAGCAGGATGGGTCGTTCGGCTGCCGCATAGAGTGTCGAATGAAACAGCCAGTTCAATTCGCCCCAGCGGCCGGCGTCAGTGGCCAGGGCGAAGTCCGCCAGATGCTGGCGCGCGCTGGCGATGGCCTGTTCGCCGATCCGCGGCGCCGACAGCCGGGCTGCGCGTGCTTCGAGCATCGCGCGGATGTCCATGTATTCGCCGATCTCGGCGGCGGAAAGCGAGGCAACCACGGCGCCGCGGTGAGGCAGGAAAGTCACCAGGCCTTTGGCCTCGAGGTGTTTCAATGCTTCGCGGACGGGGATCTTGCTGACATGGAAGTGGCTGGCGATTTCGTCCTGGCGGAGCAACTCGCCCGCCGGCAGCAAACCATCGACGATCGCCTTCTTGAGCATTTGTGCCACATGGTCCGAGGCGCTGAGGCGCGGGATCTTCTGGGCAGCGATCTGTTCAAGCGCCGACGGGATGGGCAATGAGGAAGCCTCCGAATATCGTATACGATATAAACCTTCGCCTTCACGCTAGCGGCAGATTCGCTGGATGGCAAGCTGCAGTGCAGCAATTCAATGGTCACCCCGAATCCTTGCTGTAGAATCCCCAGCCCATGAACACTGTCAGCATCGACGCCGCGCGCAGCGCGCCCCGTAAGCTCTTCGCTTACCGCAAGTTCTGGGCCAGCCGTTTCGGCACCGCGCCCTTCCTGCCGATGTCGCGGGCCGAAATGGATGAACTTGGCTGGGACTCCTGCGACATCATTCTGGTCACCGGCGACGCCTACATCGATCACCCGAGCTTCGGCATGGCGCTGATCGGGCGCCTGCTCGAAGGGCAGGGCTTTCGCGTCGGCATCATCAGCCAGCCGGACTGGTTGTCGGCCAAAGCTTTCCAGGCGCTCGGCAGGCCGAATCTGTTCTTCGGCGTGACTGCCGGCAACATGGATTCGATGGTCAATCGCTACACCGCCGATCGCAAGCCGCGTTCCGACGATGCCTACACGGCCAACGCCGAGCCGCACCGGCGCCCCGATCACGCGGTGGTCGTCTATGCGCAGCGCTGCCGCGAGGCCTTCCCGGGCGCCAACGTGGTGATCGGCTCGATCGAAGCCAGCCTGCGTCGCATCGCCCACTACGATTACTGGTCGGACAAGGTGCGCCGCTCGGTGCTGCCGGATTCGAAAGCCGATCTGCTGATTTTCGGCAGCGCCGAACGGGCGATCGTCGATCTGGCGCATCGCCTGGCCGCCGGTGAAAAGATCGCCGACATCCGCGACCTGCGCGGCACCGGCTTCATGGTCCCTCGCGGCTGGTTGCC
>LBIU01000298.1 GCA_000987445.1 Candidatus Accumulibacter adiacens
CAGTACTTCTACAACTTCGACGCCTACGCGCACTTCATCGACAATTGCCAGGCCATCGGGATCGACGTGCCGATCGTCCCCGGCATCATGCCGATTGCCGGCTACAGCAGCCTGGCGCGCTTCTCCGACACCTGCGGCGCAGAGATCCCGCGCTGGATCCGCAAGAAGCTCGAGAGCTACGGTGACGATAGCGCGTCGATCCGCGCTTTCGGCCTCGACGTGGTGACCCGGCTTTGCGAACGGCTGTTGGCCAACGGCGCACCGGGACTGCATTTCTACACCCTCAACCAGGACGCCCTGACCACTCGCTTGTGGCAGCGCCTCCACCTTTCATAGGTTTCTCAAGATGGCTGCACGCGAGCTACCCGTAGTTGTCCGCTATGCTCTCGAACTCTTCGCTCCGCTCGGCACCCTGCGGGTCAAGGCAATGTTCGGCGGCTGGGGCTTCTATTGCGACGATCTCTTTTTTGCGCTCGTCGCCAACGACGTCCTCTACCTCAAGGCCGACGCGCAAAGCGCCGTGACCTTCGAAGCCGTCGGCGGCGAAGCTTTCCGCCTGCTCCGCAAGGACGGCCGCAGCGACACCATGAATTACTGGACGGTGCCCGAAGAAGCGATGGAGAGCAGTGAAGAAATGCTGCCCTGGGCGCGTGCCGCACTGGCCGCCGCAGCACGCAATCGCAAGCCGAGTAAGTAGCTCCGCGGCGGTAACAAGCCCGCCGACATCGTCGGCAACGGCCGCCAGCTTGCCCCACAGACCGAAAACGCACATTTCAGGCTAGAATTGCGCGCGTTGCGCAATCCAGCCTGCTACGCCGATGCGTTCGCCCGCGTGCCATCCGGGCGCAGGCCAGCTCGCAACCGCCGACCCAGCCCGATGAGGATGCATGAAGGACTATTACGCAGTACTTGGCGTAGCCAGTGATACGTCTCTCGAAGGCGTCAAGCAGGCTTACCGCAAGAAAACCCTGCAGCTCCACCCTGACCGCAACGACGCGCCCGACGCCGCTGACCGATTCCGCGACGTGCAGGAAGCGTACGAAACACTTGCCGACGCCAGCAAGCGGCACGACTATGACGAGAACCGGCGCCGCAATCTTCTCGAAAAGCCGCTGGAAACCGCGCGCGAGATCTGGAAGAACTATCTGGAAGGAGTATTGCAGTGAGGCTGTCGCCATTTTTTGAAGAACTCCAGTCGGCCTACGATGCCGAGCTCGACGACCTGCTGACCGACTCGGCAGGGCACGACGTGCTCGCGCAGCGGCTGCGGCAGAAGCGCAGCCAGCTCCCCGACCTGCTGCCGATGATCGACTTCAGCCCGGAAATGGTGGCCGTCGCCTTCCACGGAGGAATGGATTTTTCCAGCCCGGAGGTCATGCGTGACCTGGCGTCGCAGGACCCGGAGGATCTGCCTTCCTGGGAGGCACTGCTGGAGAGCGTGCATCTGCAGCCATGGGCGAGCGCGCTGGCGAAAACGGTCCTCGAAGTTCCCAACGGCGAACGCTTCCTGGTCGTCACCGCCTGCCTGGAATACCTGCACGGCAGGAGCCAGCCCGCGTCGCAGTCGGACGATCGGCGACAGCGGGACGACTTCGACGATCGCTCGGACGCCGACGTTGATGGCGACGACGGCGATCTCGAAGAAGCGGGCGCCGACTGGCTTGCCGAACAGGGTTTTGACCGCAAAGATCGGACTTCGGGAGACAACTGATGAGTCATCCGGTACTGGTACGTGCAGAGAAGCTGATCCGTGTCGGCGACATCGTCGGTGCCGAGGCGGCGCTGGCTTCCCTGGTCGACAGCGACGGCGACGGCGCGCTGGTGGTCGCGCTCGATGATTTCGCCGCCAAGGACCTGCTGGCAGTCCTTCGCGACTTCGATTCCTCGAAGGAATCGGTGGTCAGCCTGCTGGTCTTGCCGGAGCAGTTCGCGCGCGCCATCGTCCTCGAACGTCGCTATGGCGACGCCAGTCACGAACGCCTGCAGGCGATGATCAACGCGGTGATTTTTCGGGCCGACAGCGACCCCGGCGAATTCCTCGAAGCGATCGCCGCGGTAGACGGCGGCTGTGACGCGCTGGCCGATTATCTCGCTGACCGTGTCGACATCGTCGAGCACTTCTTCAAGACCGGCACTTTCGGCTACTTCGACGAGGTCGATGAAGCGACTGCCGAGTTGAACGACGATGAGCGTCTCGACGAATTGTCGGATCCCGAGGCCAATCGCCCTTTCCTCAGCCATAGCGAGGTCGCCGATCAGGACTGGATGGAAGTGACCTGGCGGCTGCGTTACGAACATCCCGAGATTTTCCGCGACGTCCTGCTGATCTTGCGGGCCCGCGCACGGGCCGAAGAACCGCAGTTGGCCAGCGACGAGACGCCCAATCGTGCCAATGAGCAACGCCGACCCCCGGGCGAGCCCGAGGAAGAATCAGCCTTGTAGTTCGGCACACCCCTAGGCACCAACCCTGGCCACCGACAGCAGACCACCCATGCCCAACGACCACCGCCAGCTCGCCGTTTTCGACGACCGACCGTTCTTCGAACGTGCGCTCGCTTTCGGCGTCCGCGCCGGGATTCTGGCCGACGAAAAGATTGCCGCCATTGCCGAAGACGGGCCGAAGGGAATGGTGCAGATCGCCGAGTATTTCGGCACCCAGTACCTGCGCCCGAACATTGATGAAGCGCGCGAGCGAATCGTCAATCTGGTCAGTCTGTTCCTTGAGGAAGAAAGCGGTGGCGACCTTGAAAAGGCGGCACGCTCCTTGCGTGACGGGACTTTTCTGTCGCATTCGCGAGGCGGTTCGGAAATGCTCAAGAGCCTCTGGGCGATGCCCGAAGACGCCTCCTTCGGGATCATGATCAAGCAGTCCCAAAAGACCTTTCTCGCCGACTGGTCGCTGCGCAGCAGCGCTGATTATCGTCAAGCGCGCGCAGAACGGCAGCGCTACCAGCAGACGATCGACGCGGCGCTGTGGTTTGCCGAAAGGCTCGGCGTCGCCGCGGACGATATTTCGACCGTCGCCAGCGAATCGATCATCCGCACGGCCCTCCTCCTGTATCTCGCCAACGGCGCGGCCGCGGCGCTGCCCAACGCCGCCGAATTCGTTGGCATGCTGGCAGGACTCCGCGAAAACGGCGTCCCCGGCAAGGGCAGAAAAAGCCTCGCTGCGATTTTCAAGGTACTGCCGGAAGCCCATCAGGTGGTCACCCGCCAGGAACTGCACAAGCTCGAACGCGACGATCTGCCGAGAATCCTCGATGCCTCGCAAGCGATGAACAAGCTGATTCCAGAGCTTGAGCCCTTGTATTTCCTGCGCGACTTCGATCTCGAGGAAGCCAGCCAGTTCAGCGCAGGCGTCTCGCAGGACTGGGAGAAGATCACCGCTGGCAAGGTGGACGACAATTCGCTGCTGACCCTCTTCCTCTGTCTGGCCGCCGATACGCCACCCAGGGCGGCGCTTAGCAAGGCCGCGGCGCGCACACTGATCGGCAAGATCCGGAAGGCGGGCCTGCAGCGCCAGCCGGCGCTGGCCTTCATCCGCGCGTTCGCCCCCTACGCCATGCAGGATGACCTCGAGGCACTCTGGAACGAGGTCTTTCCGGAACTGGAGAGTGCCCTCGTCGACCCCGCCGACGTTTCGGGCAGCCAGGCGCTCGCCTACCTGAAGGAAAACTGCATCATTCGCTGATTGCGCAAGCGCCGGCCGGCGCGGCGAAGCCGCATAACTCGCAACATTCGCAGCCGCGAGGACATGCCCGCAGCCCGGATCAGTTCAACGCCGCGAGACCAGCCACACCCCTGCCAGGACCAGTCCAGCGCCTGCCAGCTGGACCAGGGAAAGCGGCTCGTCGAGCAACAACCAGGCGAAGACGATGGTCAGCATCGGGCCGAGGGTTCCGATCATCACCGACTTGCTGGCGCCAATACGACGAATCGCCGCAGATTGCAGGAAGACCGGCAGCACCGTCGAAAATAGCGCCATCGCCGCCGCGTAGGCATAGATCGGCAGCGGCTGCAGCAAGGCCGACAGCGGCTGCGTGACGAGCAGGTGCAACTCGGTGGCCAGGACCGACACCAGCATCGCCAGTGCGGTGAAGCGCAGCGACCCCAGGCGCTGAATCATGCGGCCGCTGCCCGCCAGATAGCAGGCGTACGCCAACGACGAAGCAAAGATGAAAAGCGAGCCGATGAGCACCGACCTGGCCTCGCCCGAAAACTCGAGGTCATGGAAGAAGACCAGGGCAATTCCCGCATACGACAGCAGCAACGCGCCGATCTCGCGGCGCTGCAAGGTCTTGCCCATGAACAACACGCCGATCATCACCGTCAGGGTCGGATAGGTGAACAGGATCAAGCGCTCGAGACCGGCGCTGATGTAGCCGAGACCAATGAAGTCGAGAATGCTTGCCCCGTAGTAGCCGAGCAGACCGAGCGCGATCAGGGTCAGCCAGTCGTGGCGAGACAGCGCCGGCGCCGCGCGACTGGAACGCACCGCGATGACCGCGAAGAAGGGCAGGGCGAAACTCATGCGCAGGGCGAGCAAGGTGATCGCCTCGACCGGCACGGCCTGCGGCACGGCGTAGGCCAGCTTGACGAAAATCGCCTTGAACGAGAAGCCGAAGGCCGCGAGAATCGCCAGCGCGACTCCGAGCGTTTCGGGAGACCAGTTTTTCCAGGGCATGCCAAAGGCGAGACAGTAGACGTTGCGAACGCCTCTGGCTGAGGCAGCGGGCGCTCACTGTACGCCAACGGCCAGCTCGGGTAAACGTCGCCGGCCGCCAGAACGGCGGCCATCGGCAGCTAAGGCCGGGCTAAGCCTTGATCGCTATCTTGCCAGGCATGCACACCCGGCGGCGAAGGGAAGCGCGACATTCCAGGTCACAGCTCCTGGCAAGCGCGAGCTCCCGTCCCCGGATAACCGAGCCAGGAGGCCAGCGCATGCAAACAGTGATCGACTATCGCGGCAAGACCAAGTACGACGCCAGCACCGCGCTGGCCTACAATGATCGCCCGGCAAGGCAGCAGTTCGCCGAAATGGCCCTGCTCGACAAGGCATTTGCCCTTGTTCCGAAAAGCCGGCGGGTGCTGGACCTGCCTTGCGGCGGCGGCAGAGCAAGCATCCATCTGGCCAGACAGGGCTATCAAATGAGTGGCGCCGATCATTCCGACGCCATGCTGCAGATTGCCCGCCAGAGCCTGGCCGACAACGATCTTGATTGCCCGCTCGAAAAACAGGACATCGAACAGTTGTCCTACGCCGATCGACAGTTCGATAGCATTGTCTGTTTTCGCTTGTTTCATCATTTCCCGACGCCGAGCATCCGGCAAAAAGCGGTTTCCGAGCTCTGTCGCGTCGCTGGGAGCCAGGTCCTCATCTCCTATTCGAGTCCCTATTCGGCAAGCTCCTTCGCCCGTCGCCTCAGAGCGCTCGGCGGTGGCCGCCGCTCGCAGAAATTCACAACGTCGCTTGGCGAGGTGGAACGCTACTTCGGAACGCAAGGCTTCCGACTGGTCAAGGACTTTGCGCGCAGCCCTTTCTTGCACACTCTCCACCTGGCCCTTTTCGAACGAGTCCAATAAGACATGGACGGGGCTTGCAGGGAAAGCACGGATCATTCGCAGCCTGCCTTCGCCACGGCCGGAAAAGTCACCGTCACCCGCAGGCCGGAACGCGATTGCTGGTCAGCGAAGTCAAGAGCCAGCGTGGCGCCCAGACGAACGGCAATCGCCCGAACGATCGACAGACCAAGGCCCGAGCCGATCTCGTTGCTGCCCAGGACGCGATAGAAGGGATCAAACACCCGCTCGCGCTCGGCTTCTGGAATGCCGGGACCGCTATCTTCGATGACCAGCGTCGTCGCGCCGGCGCTGGCCAGCACCGACAAGTCGACGCGCCCACCGGCCGGCGTGTAACGAATCGCGTTGCCCACCAGGTTCTTGACGAGAGTCATCACGTCCAGGTCCGTGACCATCACTTCGGCGTCGACGGCGCTGACGACGCCGATATCGATCGCCTTTGCTTCGGCCAAGGGCATCAGCTCCTCCAGCACGCGCCGGTAGACCTCTTGTACAGACAGCCTGCTTTGCGCCGTGTTGGTCCAAGCCTGGGCACGTGCCAGGGCCAGCAGTTGATCCAGCAGTGCGCTGCCACGCTCGATACCCTGGCGCAGGGTCTTCAGTCGCTGCGCGGCGTTGACCGACATTTCGGCGTCGGCGAGGCGTTCTGCTTGCAAGGATAGAGCAGTCAGCGGCGAACGGAGTTCGTGGGCCGCATCGCCGACGAAACGCCGCTGGGCATCCATCGACTTCTCGACCCGTCGCAAGAGCCGATTGATGGCCAGAATGAAGGGGCGAATTTCGCTGGGCAGCGTTTCGGGAGCGATCGGGTGCAACTCGTCGTCGTGGCGCTGATCGATCTCATGGGCCAGCGCGGCAACCGGACGAAATATCTTGCGCACCATGGCGGCGACGACCAACAGCAGAATCGGAACCAGGATCAGGAAAGGCGTCAGCGTGAGCAGCGCGCCGCCGCGAGCGATTTCATCGCGGACGGCCGTCTCCTGCGCGACGGCCAGGCGACCGCCACTGTCGAGTGTCCTGACCAGAATGCGATAGCTTTGCTGACCAATGCTGACCGTCTGCAGACCGTCGACGAGATCGGCGGGCAGTGCCAATGACAGATCGGCCGCCATACCGCTGGCGATCGACGAACTGCCGGCGAGCAGTTGCACGAAAACGCGATTCTCCCGATCATGAACGTCCTCGTTAACGAGCTCTGCCGCCGGCGGAGTCACCAGGTTCAGGTGCTGCCGGACAAGGACCGACGCCAGCTGACGCAGCACGTCGTCCTGCAACTCCTCGGCCTCATGGTGCGCCAGAAAGAAAGCAAGGATAGCGGCGATCAGGGCCACACCGATAATCGTCAGTGACAGCCACGCGGACAGCTTGCTTTGCAGCGACGCTCTCAGACGCCTTTCGAGACCATCCATCCAACCCCCCTGACGTTCTTGATGACTTCGCTACCGAGCTTCTTGCGCAGCATGTAAATCAGGAATTCGACGGCATTGCTGTCCACTTCCTCACCCCAACCGTAGATCCGGTCCTCCAGTTCGCTGCGCGACAGGATCGCGCCGGGACGAATAAGCAGTGCTTGCAGGAGTGCGAATTCACGATTGGAAAGGGTCAGCGGTTCGCCGTCCTTGACGCGTGCGCTGTGCGCCGCGGGATCAAGCGAGACGCAACCATTGCTCAGTACGGCAGCCGCGGCGCCCCCTTTCCGGCGCATCACCGCCCGCATGCGAGCCAGCAATTCGCGCATTTCGAAAGGCTTGAGCACGTAGTCATCAGCGCCGCCATCCAGGCCCTGAATCCGCTCCTCGACGCCGTCGCGTGCGGTGATGATCAGCACCGGCACCGGGTTGGCCTGGCTGCGGATGCGGTCGAGCACCTGCAGTCCGTCCTTGCCCGGCAAACCAAGATCCAGGAGCACCAGCTCATAGCTTTGACTGGCCATGGTGTCGATGGCCGCCTGCCCGTTGCGTAACCAATCAACGGCATAGGAAGCATCCTTCAAGGCGGCGAGAACGGCATTGCCGATCATGGCGTCGTCTTCGACCAACAATACCCGCATCTTTTCTCCTTCACGCCTCTTGGCGACGGCCGCTTGCCGACGCCGCGCCTCGACACGGCTTGCTCGCGATCATCGCAGTCATTCCCCGCCAAGTGTCCCTGCCTGGCACGAAACACGCCTATGGCATATCAATGATGTGTCGAAGAATTTTACAGCTGTCCCATTCCCGTTCGGCCTGAAAATTCTAACCCACCAGTTTAATGTCAGTTATCAAACTGGCCCATTTATTGCTTACCTCTGAATGCGCGGTAGTTCAGGGTGAATATCACTCGCTCTGGCGACCGACATCGATGTTCAGACCACTACAAAAAAGGGAATCTCATGAAACTGTTTACCTTGCGGAAAGTAGCAGCAACGGTCGCATTAAGTGTGGCGGCGGTCGGCGCCCAGGCGGCGAACACGTTCTCGTTCAGCGACCTCACCGGCGCGGAGTACGACACCGCCGGCGTCTTCGTGAAAGGAAAGTACACCTTCACCGCCGATACCGATGACGGTGGTGGGCTGGACAGCGTTCTCTTTCAACTCTGGGATGATGGTACCGTGAAGTTTTCCCAGACCTCTTCCCTGTTGGTGGGCGACACCGGCTCGTTCATGTTCGAGACCTACTATCCCGGGCTGGTCGGTACGTCGGCGCAGGGCGTCGGGCTCTACCTGTCAGACATCCCCGGCTCATCGAATAACTTCTTCATTGACCCCTACGACGTGCCGCATTATGCGGATCCGAGCAGCTGCCAGATCGATTGCGGCCCCGCCAAAGTGCCGGAGCCAGCCTCCCTCGCTTTGTTCGGCCTCGGCCTCGTTGGCTTCCTCGGCGCCCGCCGCAGGAAGGCGACCGCTGCCTGAGCAAACAAGCCTCAAGGCAAGCACGCACGGATCGAGAGGGAGGCGGAGTTACCTCCGTG